>JBARZF010000943.1:0-10351 GCA_049649675.1 Rivularia sp. (in: cyanobacteria)
CCCCAGAACCAGAACTACCAACCCCAGAACCAGAACTACCAACCCCAGAACCAGAACTACCAACACCAGAACCAGAACTACCAACCCCAGAACCAGAACTACCAACACCAGAACCAGAACTACCAACCCCAGAACCAGAACTACCAACCCCAGAACCAGAACCACCAACTCCAGAACCAGAACTACCAACCCCAGAACCAGAACCACCAACAACAAATCCACCGGAGAATCCTCCGATATCTACCTAAACGCGCATAGTGTTTCTAAATTCTATTTATTAGGTGCAAAACTACTTGCGCCTAATTATTCCAAGGTTCTGTAGGAGCATCTGAATCTTTCAGAGATATAGTATCTAATGATGAGTTTTCCGTGAATAAATTTGAAGAACCAGAATCTGTCAAATCATAAAGGGCTTGAAGTACTTCTATAGCTGACTGATACCTGGACTGATGGTCATCAAGTATCATTTTGCTGAGGATTTGGGTAAAGGCAATACTGATAATTGCTTTGTCAACCCATTCGACTTCTTGGTTTTCATCTGTTGGCAACTCATGAGGGGGTATACCAGTTAAGGCAAAGATAGCTATCATTCCTACAGCATAAATATCGCTACTGTATTGCGGATAGCCCAAGCATTGTTCTCGTGGTGCATAACCCTTGGTACCAATACCAATTGTGAAGGCTGTTTGTTCTTGAGAATTGAGTACTTGAGTCGATACTTGTTTTACGGCACCAAAGTCAATCAGCACTAACTTTTCGTCCGCACTGCGTCGCATAATGTTGCTGGGCTTAATGTCGCGGTGAATTACACCTTTGTTATGCACAAACATTAATGTTTGGAGTATATCCTTAAGTATTTCAATCACTACTGGCTCTGGAAAACGTTGCCCGTATCGTAATTCTTGATTTAAGGGGCGACCGATGATATACTCTTGAACTAAATAAAATTCTTCTTCTTCTTCAAAATAAGCTAGAAGCTGGGGTATTTGATTGTAGTTTCCTAATACTTGCAGGGTTTGTGCTTCTGATTTAAACAAGCGTCTGGCTACTTGTAATTGTTCCGATCTGTTATTGACTGGCTTTAGCTGCTTGACAACACATCGAGGATTGCCTGGAAGTCTGGTATCTTCAGCGATATAAGTTTCGCTAAACCCGCCCGAACCTAAAACTTCGACTATTCTATATCTACCGTCTAGTACTTTACCGGATATTTCTTTTAAGCGCTGTCCTAATAAATCTTTTAAATCATCTTGCTGAGATATTATCTCTTGTACGACGCGATTGGAAGCGTGCTTTTGTAAAATATCAACTAGCTGAGTTTTTCTTAACTTTTCCCGAGCCACTTCGGTTCCAAAATAGCAAAGTCCTACCGTACAGATTGTAAATATTGGTAGGCTCGTAGGAAGAATTAACTGAGCTCCTACAAATAAACTGTAACTAATTCCCCCCCAAACCGTCGCCAGCACAAGACTCGCTGCAAGTCTATTTGTACCTTGTCTGCAAAAGGCAATTAGAAGCGTAGATCCACCAACTAAAACTAGTATAAATAAACTCCGCTGTAATGAAGTAGAAAGTGGAGAAACGATCGCTTTCCCTTCTATTAAAGTTGCGATCGCGTTAGCGTGAATTTCCACTCCAGACATTTTTTCTGGATATAGCCACTCAGAAGATACACCAACCCGATGATAATCTTCCCCTTTCTGCGCTCTAGCTGTGAAGCCGATTAAGACAATTTTGTCCTTGAAAACCTTTCCTCCCTGTAAATTATTATCCCAGAAGTCCGGCTCAAATAGATGCCAAAAAGAACGAGTCTCGAATGTACCTGCCCCTCCATAAAAATGAATGCGATCGCCTTTTGGTTGAGGATATTTTATATTGGCAGCTATTAATAATGATTGATCGAATGAAGGCATGACGCTGGGAACTATGCCTTCGTGCTTTTCTAAAAATTTGGGTAACATACTCCCCAGTTGTTGAATTCTGTCATCTACCTCAAGAGGGAAATTTGTATAACCTATAGATACCGAACCCGTGCGAAATTTCCGATCCGGTAAGAGTAATTCCCAGGATTTTCCTTGGGGTAATTTAAATTCTTCGTAGAGTGCGGCTAAAGTTACTTTTTCTCCATGACGCTCTAACACATCAATCAGTTGTTTATCGTCTGCTTCCCCGTACCTAGAAGGAGAATCAAAAACTATATTTACTGCGACATGACGTGCCCCAGCTTGGATTAATTTATCAATGGCTTCGCCGTATACTTTGCGTTGAAAGGGAAAAGAATTGAGTGGTTCCAAATAAGCGTACTCTTGCGGATCTATTTCAAAAGACTCCTTCGGACGCGATATCGATTCATCATCTATTGCCAAAATCACAATATCTTTTGGAGGAGTCACTTTTCCTCGCAGTACATAAAAAACGCTTTCTGCTTGGTTTTCTATCCAATTAGTTAAATTAGAACCAGAACCTGCGAGTAATACAGCCGTTACAACCGAAGCACCACTAAGAACGTGACCTAAACGAGCCATCATCTTAAATGAATGTGCCGATACCGTAGAAGTACCTTGTTTGGAAAGGTTCAGCAGTTTCTTGGCAGCAGACACATATTTTTTAGTTATGTTATATGTAGGTTCTTCTGCCATATTATATTTAGAACTCATTTATGTAGATTATGCCGTCTGGCTTTACACATGATTTTGTGCAAGCCACCCAATCAATAACACTTAAACGAAAATATATAGAGATGAAAATATTATACATCTATAAACTATCATCTGATGTTGTTTTTTGTCGCGCTAGATTAGTAAATTTTTCTGTTCCCCAATCAATACCGCTTATGTTATTGGAGAAAAGCGTTTCCTTGGATTCGATTTATCTAAAATGAGCGGGCAAATTAACTTCTGTACCCCATGAGTTTTAGGTAATTATATGTATGTTTTATATTTCTATTATATCTAGCTATATGTAGCCTTTATACTTGATCTGTGGCGAAAGTAAATCTGCGGATTTATACTTTGATGTTGAATTATTTTTATCTCTTAAGTTTAAATACGGCCAAAATATTTTTATAGAAGTCTGTTTAAAGCGGGAGCAATGATTTAGCAATATAACATCGAGTCGCGCTTTGCGGTTCGGGGTAATTATTGAGAGTGACTCATTTGATTACAACACTTGACTAGTACAGCACGGCGGAAATAAAACTACCATTAAAAATGGCTTATTGCCCTTTAAATCAAACATATAACTTCTTACATATAACTTCTTACGAACGCCCAGCGGTACTAGTACGATGGTTTCTTGTCTGAGAGTGGGTACCCTATTAACTGTAAGTTATCGTTAAAAATTTTTACCTTAATTGCCTTCTAGATACTCCGAAGCCTTTAAAGCGGGTTCTCGGAGTTCCTAGTACAGATGAAAAACCGTTCGATTTTTAATTTTTGACCATAACAGCACCACGGGGTATTTATTCCTTCCTCATAAAAACCACGATCGCTTCCTCAAGAGCGTAGGAAACTAAGCGCCTCTAACTAGACGCTTGAGAGTTACTTACCACCTTTAGGAGTAAACTTAACTAATATACAGTTAAAAATTCTGTTACTTAGTCAATTTTATTGGTAGATTTTGATTACAGGGTGCTTATAGCATATTGAAGGTCAAAAACGCTCACTATGTGTTTAACCACAAAATTATGTTTTAGTCAATCTCCTAAATTGGAAAATGATAGATAAAAGCTATACATGACAATATAATTTATATAAAAAGGGCGATTTTGTCATTTTATTATTGCTATAATCTATTGTTCAATCTATATTCATTTATATTTAATGGTGTAATTTATTATGGAATCTCATATGACTCGTCTGTCTATTTTTGTAGACGGAAACAATATGTTCTATGCTCAACAAAAGAACGGTTGGTTTTTCGACCCAAGACGAGTATTAGAATACTTCAAATACGAACAAATACATACAAATTTAATTAATGCATTTTGGTACACAGGCTTAAAAGACCCACAGGATCAACGAGGTTTCCGAGATGCTCTAATTAGTTTAGGATATACGGTACGAACTAAAATACTCAAAGAATATTATGATGATTCCTCCGGACGCTACTCTCAAAAGGCTAATTTAGATATTGAAATTGTTGTAGATATGTTTAATACAGTAGACCAATATGACAGGGTAATCTTATTTAGTGGAGATGGAGATTTTGAAAGAGCAATTGAATTATTACGCTCAAAAAACACTCATATAACTGTCGTGTCTACAGAGGGAATGATCGCACGAGAATTACGTAATGCTACCGATAGATATATTGATTTAAATGAAATTAGAGACAGTATAGAAAAAACTGAAGCTTAATAAACTTTACAATTATTTAGAAAATTAATAGTAAAAAAAATTAAACTATAAAGTATTGCTCCGGCACCTTCGATATGAACGACAAAAACACGCTTATGAAAACAAATCCAGAACGAATCATTATTTTTGATACCACCCTCCGCGACGGAGAGCAATCTCCCGGAGCGGCTTTAAATATCGATGAAAAGTTAACTATTGCCAAGCAGCTAGCCCGTTTGGGTGTAGATGTAATTGAAGCGGGTTTTGCTGTTACAAGCCCCGGAGATTTTGAAGCTGTTAACAAAATTGCTCAAACTGTAGGCACGGAAGATGGCCCGGTAATCTGTAGTTTGGCAAGAGCAATTAAAAACGATATTAAAGCAGCAGCCGAAGCCTTAAAACCCGCTGCCAAGGGAAGAATTCATACTTTTATTTCAACTTCTGATATTCACTTAAAATATCAGTTAAAGAAAACTAGAGAAGAAGTACTTTCAATAGCAGAAGAAATGGTTGCTTACTCGAAATCTTTTATAGAAGATGTAGAGTTTTCTCCAATGGATGCAGTTCGTTCCGATCCAGAATATCTTTACCAAGTATTGGAAAGAGCGATCGCAGCTGGAGCAACAACAGTTAACATTCCCGATACCGTTGGTTATACAACTCCGAGTGAATTTGGAGCTTTAATTAAGGGAATTAAAGATAATGTTCCAAACATTGATAAAGCGATTATTTCGGTTCACGGACACAACGATTTAGGTTTGGCTGTAGCTAACTTTTTAGAAGCAGTTAAAAACGGTGCAAGACAATTAGAATGCACCATAAACGGTATTGGCGAACGTGCCGGGAATGCAGCTTTAGAAGAATTAGTCATGGCTTTGCACGTGCGAAGACAATATTTTAATCCCTTTTTAGGAAGAGATGTAGATTCGGAAGCACCATTAACAAATATTGACACCAAACAAATATATAAAACCTCTCGTTTGGTTTCCAATTTAACAGGAATGTCGGTGCAGCCAAATAAAGCAATTGTCGGTACAAATGCCTTTGCTCACGAATCCGGAATTCATCAAGATGGCGTGTTAAAAAACAAGCTCACCTATGAAATAATGGATGCCGAATCAATTGGTTTGACAGAAAATAAAATTGTTTTGGGCAAGTTATCTGGAAGAAATGCCGTTCGTAGTCGTTTGAAAGAATTGGGCTTTGAACTATCAGAAAATGAATTAAACAAAGCATTTGTTAGATTTAAAGAAGTCGCTGATAAAAAGAAAGAAATTACCGATTGGGATTTAGAAGCGATTGTTAATGATGAAATTCAACAAACACCCGAATTATTCAAGTTGGAATTGGTACAGGTTTCCTGTGGCAGCAATGCAAGTCCTACCGCAACCGTAACTCTACGCAATCCAGAAGGAGAAGAATTAATCGATGCAGCGATTGGTACTGGCCCTGTAGATGCTGTATACAAAGCAATCAACCGCGTAGTAAATGTACCGAATAATTTGATTGAATTTTCCGTACAATCGGTAACTGCTGGTATTGATGCGATTGGGGAAGTCACGATTCGCTTGAAGTACGAAGATAAGATTTATTCGGGACGTTCGGCGAATACAGATATTATCGTTGCATCGGCTCAGGCTTATGTAAACGCACTGAATCGTTTGTATGGAGCGTTACAAACTAAGCGTAAGCAGCAAGTAACTGTATAGTATATATTGGGCAGTTCCGATTTTAAAGATAGAGAAACCCGGTATCTTCGAGATACCGGGTTTTAAATTCAATGAATTTATATTAATCGCGTCGTAATTCAACAACCCGCGTTGTGGAATGCCAACAATGCGATATTGGATACAGTTGTAGATTGGCTTACAAATAGGACTAAAAAACAATGAATTAAGCGAGTAATAATTAATAGCTAAATATAAAATTAAATTTTACAAGTATCATAATTACAAATAATGACTTTAGTATCAATTATAGTAACTTCTTATAATAAAGCGCCCTATTTAGAACAAGCTGTTAAGAGCGTTTTAGCACAAACTTATTCTAATATTGAATGTATTATTGTTGATGACGGTTCAAATGATAACACCGAACAAATAGCCCAAGAATTGATTATCAAATATCCGCAAATACAGTATTACGTTAAACAGAATGGTGGCATTTCTTCAGCACGTAATTTTGGTAATACTAAGGCTAAGGGAGAGTGGATTCAGTTTTTAGATGCTGATGATTGGATTCATGAAGATAAAATTAGGTTTCAGTTAGAATGCTTGCAAAATGTAGAACAAGAAGTTTTTGCTTATGCAGACTATGAACGGGTTTATGTTGATAAGAGCAACCAAATTACTAAACGTATATCTCATCAAGTAGGTAAATTATCTAAAGAAGAATTAATTAACAGATTATTAATTTGTCCTGATTTTTTAGCTAATTCTCCTTTTCCTTTGTTGCAACAAGCAATGTTATTTAAAAAAACTATTTTCGATACTTACCAGTTTGATGAAAATTTAAAGGCTTGTGAAGATAGAGAATTAGTAATTGATTTATTAATGAACGATATTCCCTATATTTATACACCGATAATTGGAGCTTTTTATCGCAAACACGCTTCAAATTTAACAGACAATGGTTCGTTGATGAAAGAATCTTATGTTGGCTATTTTGAGGTTGTCAAACAGAAACATCAAGACTTAATTAGTTTAAATACTGAAAGTTTGCGTTTATTAGTGGAAAAAGCGATTGAGTTGAAAGAAACCGATTTGTTAGCAAGAGTAAGTAAATTAGTTAAATATCCGATTTATATTTTAGATGGAAAAATCAAGCTTAATAATTCATTGATGCTCAAGGCTTTTTACAGTCTTAGACTAGCTTTGCCCAATTTTATACTGTACAAACACCGTAGAGGACCTCGTTCTCAAAAAGTTATAGCATGGTTTTTTAAAGTCCTCAATAGGTAAAGGGTAATTTCTCTATACCTCTGTGCTATGAGGAGAAAAACTTTGAATCTTGCTCCCCTTCCCTAGGAGGGAAGGGGTTGGGGGTTAGGTTCATTATTTGAGCTAATCTACGAATTCCCTCCGTAAGCTGCATTTCTGTAAGCTCTCCGTAACCGAAAATAAATTCACCCCTGGGATGATTTACCAAATAATGGGGATTGGCAGACATCATTCCTACACCAACTTTTGCAGCCCTTTTAATAATCTCTTCGTCACTCAAGTTACTTTTGAAGCACACCATAACGTGAATTCCGGCTTTTTCTCCTAAAATTTTGGCGCGTTTTCCAAAGTGTTTTTTTAAGGCATTTACTAAAACTTGACGGCGTTTGTCGTATATCGATCGCATTTTTCTAATGTGACGCTCTAAATATCCCGATTCGATAAACTCTGCAAGCACCTGCTGTTCTAAAATTGGTAAGTGGCGATCGCACAACCATTTTGCACGGGTAAATATTTTAACTAAACTTTTAGGAAGTACTAAGTAACCGATTCGTAATGATGGAAATAAGACTTTTGAAAAGGTGCCGATGTAAAGTACAGAATCGCTTTTATCTAATCCTTGTAATGCGGGAATTGGTTTTTCACCATATCTAAATTCGCTATCATAATCATCTTCAATTATCAATCCTCCCGTTTGTTGCGCCCAATTTAATAATTCTAAGCGTCTAGGTAATGATAAAATTGCTCCGGTGGGGAATTGATGGGAAGGTGTTACGTAAACTAAACGAATATTTTTTTGTTTAGAATTGGCTAATTCTTGTACTATTAAACCCGAATTATCTACCGAAATGGGTAAAACTTGAGCATTTTGGGTTTCAAATATGATTCTGGCACTTAAATAACCGGGATTTTCTATCGCTATGGTTTCTCCTGGAGAAATTAATAAACGCAAAATTAAATCGAGTGCTTGCTGGGTACCGTTGGTAATTAATATTTGTTCTGGTTTGCAATTAACCGCACGGGAGCGGGTAAGATAATGTGCGATCGCTTTTCGTAAAGGTTGATATCCTAAAGGCTCTGTTGAATAATCGAGCCAATCCAAGTTAGCGTTACAGTAACGCGATAGTAATCTGCGCCATGTTTTGATCGGAAATTCGCTGAGTGCTGGTGTTCCATAACGAAAGTTGATTTGTAATTTTGCCTCTGCAATTCTGGGGACATTTTTGGTATTAACTAAAGTTTCTCCATATTTAGATAATTTAATTGGTGGAGGATTAATTTTTTTGATATTTTCAATTGGATTTGAGTTGATTAAATCGTCAGGAATTTGCTGACAAACAAAAGTACCATTACCCGTAACTGTTTCTAAATAACCTTCGCTTAAAAGTTGTTCGTAACTGGTGGTAACTGTAAAACGAGAAATTGACAGAGATTTAGCTAAAAAACGAGTTGAAGGAATTCGTTCTCCTGGTGTTAATCTTCCGGTGAGAATTGCTTGACGAAGTTGTTCGTAAAGCTGTTGGTGTAACGGTTTTGATGAATTGTTGTCGAGAGTTATTGCTAAATCCATAAAATGGATAAAGTAAATTTATAAATTATGATTTTAGAAACTGTATGTAAAAATATGTAAAGAATTGTTTGGAAATTTTGACAGCAGTTGCGATAGTAATTAAATCATGCTTTAGAAATTATATAAAAACAGATAATTTGCCAAGCTAACAATAAAATTTCTATTAATTATCTACCTACAGTTTTACGATTTATATTTTTTTGAATCTTTCTTCGGGAAGAAGCCTAATGTGCAAACTATGAGCAAATATTTTAATAGTAACCAATTATCAAATGGCCAATTCCCAATTCTCAATGCCCCATTCCCCAATGCCCCATTCCCCAATCATAAATAAAAATGGCAGCAAGTGATTTCAAAGATTATTATCAGATTCTGGGTGTAAGTAAAAATGCGTCTCAGGATGACATTAAAAAAGCTTTCCGGAAACTGGCGAGGAAATATCATCCAGATTTGAATCCCGGTGATAAACAAGCAGAAAATCGTTTTAAAGAGATTAACGAAGCTCAAGAAGTGCTTTCAGATCCTGAAAAACGGCAGAAATACGACCAATACGGGCAATATTGGCAACAGGGAGGTCAAACACAACAGCGATCGCAACCTGGTACTACTTCTAGAGGTGGAGTTGGTGTAGATGTTGGTGGCTATGATTTTAGTCAATACGGCAGCTTTGATGATTTTATTGAAGAACTTATTAGGGGTAAACCTGGTAAAGGTGGTGGCAGCAGAAGAAATTATTCTTATCGCACCTCCTCCGGTAGCGAAGGATTTAGTCAGCCTGGGCAAGATGTAGAAGCGGCTATTACGCTCACTTTTTCTGAGGCTTTCAACGGAATACAGCAACAGTTTAAATTGGGCGATGAAGCCATTAAAGTACGCATTCCAGCAGGAGCAAAACCTGGAAGTCGTCTGCGAGTTAAAGGTAAAGGACAAACTAGCCCTTTCTCCAATCAGCGAGGAGATTTATATTTAAATATAGAATTAAAACCCCATCCATTTTTCAGTTTTGAAGATAACAACATCGTTTGCGAAGTGCCGATTACCCCTCCCGAAGCAGCTTTAGGAGCGCAAATAGACGTACCCACACCCGACGGTAACGTTACCATGAAAATACCTGCGGGAGTAGATTCCGGTCAATCTCTGCGGTTGCGCGGTAAAGGCTGGCGCAATCCCAAAGGAGACAGAACCGACCAAATTGTCAAGTTAAAAATTGTTACGTCTAAAGAATTAACCGACAGCGAAAAAGAATATTATGAAAAGTTAAAGCAAGAAAGTAACTTTAATCCCCGCAGTTCGATTTTAGATTTTAAATTTTAGATTTTGGATTGGTAATAGGAGTTAGGAATTAGGAATTAGGAGTTAGGAGTTAGGAATTAAGAGTAGTGCTGTCTAAGACTATCGTCTCGCTCCGCTAACGCAGCGTGTCCGCCAGGATATGCATCTTGCTCGCTATTTAACTACCCCCTCTACCCCCTCTACCCCCTCTACCCCCTCTACCCCCTCTACCC
>JBARZF010000944.1:0-4021 GCA_049649675.1 Rivularia sp. (in: cyanobacteria)
TGGTGGCAAGTACTACGTCTACTCGTTCGCTTTCATGAAAAGGTTGCTGCAAGCGTCTTTTTGTTTCTGCAACTTTACTGGTGCTGACGCGAGAAGTAAGTTCGCAGGGTTCGTCATCAATTTTACGATTCGCGAACAATCCCGATGCTTCATTTTCGCGTTTTCTCGCACCGTAACCGTATAAACGAGAATTGACTTCATCTTCAACGATGCGGCGGCTTCCTCCCAATTCTCGCAGTGAATTAAAGTATCCTAAAAGGGTCATGTAAGGGTCGGCTGGATTATCAAGATTTTTCTTTCCTCCTGCTGCTTCCCAGGCTTTTTGCGATGCACCTAGAAGTGCTAAATATGTCCTGAGTAAAACAACTTTCAAACTACGACCTTGAGCAGCGATTCCTACGTAAGTGCGGGGATTTTTTTCGTTAACGGTAGCGGTTTTTGCAAAGAATGAATCGCGACGATTTGGTCCGGGAGGTGGAAAAACATCAACTCGATCGCGTCCGAAAAGTCCGCGTATTTGTTTGGTAGCTCTTCTTACGGTTGCGGTGGAAGCGATGATTTTAGGACGAATTATTTTATTATTATCAACATCATTAACTTCTCTACTACTCAAAGCATCAATAGCAGTTTCATATAACCCTGCCATTGTTCCTAATGGTCCCGATATTAAATGTAATTCGTCTTGAATGATTAAATCTGGTGGTAGAAGTTTATTATTATCTAAAGGATGTCCTTGCAAAGTACTATCGGCAGCACCATAAAAACCATCTCCGTCGCTGTAATGAGTAACTTTACCGAATAAAGCAGCAGTTTGACCAATCCAAGGAAGATTAGCAAATTTATCAACGGTAGCAATGATAAAGCAAGGTAAACGACGATAAATTGCTTGATCGACGGCTACGATGGGCAAAGAATAATTTCCTCTAAATACGCATTGCTGTTGACCGTTTTTATGACGCTTGCGGTTGCAGCACCTAACTCGGAGGTTCGCGGGTTGGTCGGAATTTGGCAGTAGTTGAAACGAATTGGGATTAAATCTTTCCCCACACCAAGGACAATTTTCTAAAGGAATCGGTGATGGTTTGCTTTTACTATCGTTTTGATACGCGATTGTGCGAGCGCGAGCGGAATTTGGGTCGCCGTCGCCTTTTTTACCCATTTTATTCGGTGTAGCGGTCATTCCCACCCATAAACCGATTTCAAAGGGATGATGACCGAATTTTTCAGGATTATTCTGCCGTTCTAATTCTAAAGCACAAACTAGCGTTGCAGCCCTTCCTAATTGGTCAAGAGTTAACAATCTCAGGGTGTAGCGCATCAACACGCTTAAACCAGCAGAGTTAATTCCCGGATTTGTCAAACGACGTAAGATTAAAGTAAAAGCAGCAAGTCCTAAATAAGCTTCCGTTTTACCTCCACCTGTAGGGAAAAATAACAGGTCAACTAATTCTCTATCGGAATGTAAGGGATTGGCGATTCCGGCAATATTCATTAACAAAAAAGCAAGTTGAAACGGTCGCCATTTTGGTGGTGATAATTCATCAGGAGACTTATCCGTATCGTGAGTAGAACGCTGACGAATTGAAATGGCGATCGCACGATTGGCAATTTGAAATGCTTCTAGTATTTTCGGGTCATCCAGCGATTGCAACCCCAATGCAATTCTATTTTTCGCAATCTCCGCTCGGTGGAGTAATTCTGTAGCAATTTTTTCTCGGTGTGAAGATGAGGTAGGTATTTGAGTTTTTTGTTGGACAATCCAAGCAGTATAATTCTTAACTATGCTGCTCAACATATTGCGTACCGTTTCCGCATCCGGAGCATCGGCGATCGCTTCCATACCCAACTCAACATTTTCAACTTTAGCTGCAACAACTTTTTCCACATCAGCGGTGGGTATCCAAGCAGTACAAACTTTATTGCAGCTATTATCTGGATTCAAATGAGCGACAGCAGATACATTATGTCCGACAACATATTCACAAACATCCCGATATTGCAATTCCGCAACACTTTCATCCCAATCATCACCGCTTTGTCCTCTGAGATTGGGACGAGGGACAAAAGATTCGGTACTATCAACGGTAAGTTGAGCTTGGAATATATAACCAATATCTCGTTCTTTATTATCTTTTACAGGACGACGATTATTGACTAAAAATAAAGCAATCGAACGAGTACCTGGTGGTAAGCAGCTAGAAGAATTTACCGAACGGTTAGTGATAACTAAATACAGTCCGTTACTCTGGGGAATCTCGTATTTATAGGATTTATTTTTAGTTTGATTTTTAACAGCTTGGGAAGTATCTAAAGGAATTTCTAATTCAGCCTCACAGGGAGTTCTTTTCCAGCTTCCGGAAGTACGGCTTTGTAAAACGGTTTCAGCTTTCTCTTCTTTCTCTTCGGGAATTGGGGAATAATCTCCCCACTGTACGGTTACATTTAACTTCGTCGTATTTTGAGTAACTAAGAAACTCAACCCCATTGAAGAAGGGAAAAAAGCCTTACGAGCCGAAGCTGCTTCCGGGGTATTTTCATCATCCCCCAACCCGCTTCCACCTTCTTTTTGTATTTCCTCATCTCCAGCATCATCAGAACGTTGTTCAATCGAAGCTTCATAAGGAACCAAAAAACCCGTGAGATACCACATTGAAGGAGGTTGGTAGAGAATTTCCTCCACTCGTTCAAAATCCGATGGTTTTGGTCCGACTAAATCAATTTGCAAAGTCTCAATAAGACACCTTCTGACATCAGCAGGAGTAGTAGCTGTCATAGCGTATTACTTTTAACTCTTTTACGTAGATAAAACAAGCAATTAACAGTCTATATCATGTTGCCGGAACTGAGCGAAAGTGTCAAATAATACTTTTGGGATTTTTTTGATGCAGCGGATTAAAGCGAGTAAATAGCTGGGGAATGGAATAGGAAACAAATAGCCAGCCCATAAGGGAATGGAATAGGAAACAAATAGCCTTTTCCATAGCCAGGGAATGGAATTCCCTGTCTCAAAGCGAAAGTCCTCTGGAAGAGGACTGAATTGGAATATTGGGTTTTGACAAAATTATTTTTTAGTCCTTTTTAAAGCCAGGGAATAGAATTCCCTGTCTCAAAGCGAAAGTCCTCTGGAAGAGGACTAAATTGGAATATTGGGTTTTGACAAAATTATTTCCTAGTCCTTTTTAAAGGACTTTTGCTATTAGACGGGGAATTTGATTCCCCGGCTTCAATTAGACGGAAAACCCACAATTCCATTCCCCGGCGGAGGATTCAATCGGAAAACCCGCAATTCCATTCCTCGGTTTTGATTCGACGGGAAAAGCAGATTATTCAGATTGTGATTAAACGAAAAATTTGATTCCCCAGTTTCGTCTAAGTTAATTACTAAAAGTAACTTTTTCTAAATGTACATTTATAGTACCTTGCGCGTGGTGTTGTTTTTGATTTTTTACATAAGCTAAAGCTTGATTAAGTTGTTTGCTACCTAAAGAGAAAATACCGTATCCTTCTTGCCAAGAGAATTTAATTGAATTTGGATTCAAATCTTGATTTATATAGCGAGAACTACTACCTTTAATTTTTTTGACAAATTCGGAAATGGCAAGAGTAGGAGGTATGGAAGCAATTAAATGAATATGATTTTCAGTACCACCGATGCCGTGAATAATAGAATTTAAAGCAGATGATTTGCCGATAATGTAATCGTAAATTTCTATTTCATGTTCTGGTTTAATTAGATTTTGACGTTGTTTCGTTGCCCAAACGATATGATAATAAAGCCGCCACAAAGACATATATTTATTTAAAATTAGTTCAAAAATTGATTTACATATATATGGTTCCCGGATTGGTGGGGGAAATAGCTATAATTGCAACGGAAAACCCGAAATTCTATTCCCCGGCTAAAATTCGACGGGAAACCTATCGTAGCCGGGGAATCAAATTCCCCGTCTGAAAGCGAAAGTCGTCTGAAGACGACTAAATTAAAATGTTGCGGTTTAACAAAACTCTTTCCCAGTCCTCT
>JBARZF010000945.1:0-5616 GCA_049649675.1 Rivularia sp. (in: cyanobacteria)
GATCAGGTAATGTTTTGTCGTCGCAATGATTTTTGGGATTGCGGTGGTTTTGATCGAGCGTTACCGATTATGGAAGATGGAGATTTATGTCTAAAAATTGCACGTAAGGGAAGTATACGCTTAGTAAACCGTGTAGTGCTTTCTTCAGATCGTCGCGTTGCAAAATGGGGTGCAATCAAAGCGAATGCAATCTATTTATATATCGGTTTTTTGTGGGGAATAGGTGTTGATACGAACTATCTCAAAAAGTTTTATCAGGATATTCGCTGATTTATTCCTTTCCCGGTTAGAGGGGGAGAAATTTTACAGGAAATCTTAGAGCCGAACGGGAGTAAACGCCTGCATTTAATCAAATTCTCCTGTACTCAACCAATCCTGTTTCATCAACGTCCACCAGTCCATAGATAAATTTTTAGTTACATACTCATAGGGAAGCAGTAGTAACAGGTGTAAAAAAACTTTTTCTGTTACTACTTACTTACAAATCTTGAATCTAAAAGCACTCCACAGGTTGGAAGCACTGAATTCAAGCCCTGCTACACTATTCTTTAGGATTTAGTAGGATTTACGCACTCGTAACGAAAATAGAGGGTTTGTGATTGCTTGCCTACGATCGCGGCGGACGGAAATACGTTATCGCCGCGTAAGTTCTATTAATCATACGCTGTACACTGCCCATCGCAACCCAACCATCCGGTTCTCCATTCGTTGCACGCCCACGTACCAGCCCCTAGAGCCATCGGATTTCCTATAGTTTTCGGCATTCACAGCTCTGGAAGCCAGTGTTAACACAGTAGTAGCCTTCCTCGCATTCGACCGAGCCACACCCAAAAAAGCAGTAGAACTGAGGTTTCACGCCCTTGGACTCGCCCAGTGGATTGTGAATGGAACTCACTTTTCTGTTAATTGCTTGAGCTTGAATTGGAAGTTTCATGATTGTTTTTCCTTTACTTAGGTTATTGGTTATTCACTTGAAATGGTGCTAAGACTCAGGATGTTAAAAAAACTCGTTTGAACCGATGGTTCCGCATAACTGGAATAGTAATTGTTGGAGTTTTCATACTTGTTTCTCCTTGCCAGATGAGACTTGTAGGAACTTAGTACATATGCTCCGGGGGAACTTCAGTTTAACAGCGATTATCAAATTCCATATTCGCTCCATGAAAACGGCAAGTCGTCGCTTGATCAGTTAGGCAAAGACCTAGAATTGGGTCTGTCATTGGGCAAGGCGCACAAAAATTGGAGCCATCTTTACTACAGCACCATTTGCCTCGGGGACAGCCTGATGCGGAGACTCCATAACTAGCCTTAAAAGCAATTGTTTTAGCGATCATTCTCATAACAGGTTGAGCTTGAATTGGAAGTTTCACGATTGTTTTTCCTTTACTTAGGTTATTGGTTATTCACTTGAAATGGTGCCATTCGACTCAGTATGTGCAAAACACTCGCTTGAACCGATGGTTCCGCATAACTGGAATAGCAATCGTTGGAGTTTTCATGGTTTTAGCCAAAAATACACTTTGCTCCACACTGAGCGATGTTTAAGCCCACCGCCCAAGGGACAACATTGAACCCAAAATTTATTAGACAAGAAGCTATTTCCCCTGCATCTCTTGATTGATATGCTGATTTACATTGAGGAATGCCATATGTATTTGCCATACAATCATCGAAGCAAGCCTGTGGTAGCAAGCCCTTAGATACTTGTAGGGATCTGATATTCCTCACTATTGGTGAGGATTGATTGGGAATTTTCATGATTGTTTCTCCTTGTATCAGTAGCTATGAGGAAATTTTGCTTCACCCTGCCAGTTGACAGGCAAATATACATGCTAGTCTTGCTCTTCCTGTTTTACCTTGACATCTTCTCTTACAATGTTCATTCAAAGTCCAGATAGGATTTCCATTTTGAACAATTCCTTTGGCTCTAATAATTTTCGCCGTACTAATTCCTCTAGTAATTGGTTGGGCTTGATTAGGAATTTTCATGATTGTTTCTCCTTAAATTGCTGCCATACATGCTAATATGCATGCAAGTTTCGCCGGTCCCCTTAAATTCCGACACCTGTCTCTGCAAAATACTATCGGAGTTTTTGAGTTCTGAACAATACCTTTTGTCTCGAATATTCGTGTGGCAGAGTGTATTCGATCGACAGGTTTATACTGAATTGGAAGCTTCACGATCGTTTCTTCTTGTTTTAGTTTTGAGTGTTCGTTGTGCGAAGTGCGAGTGGGAAAATCCCTCCCTTACAGATCGAGCAGTGTCTTACAATGGGCAGACACAACCTGGAAGAATAGAATTACAAGATACTCCTCCGCCGCTCTCACAACAGAGAGCGCATTGTAACTGCCAGTTTTGTGAGGGATTAACCCCTGCCATCATGTTCGCCGTGCTGACTCTTCTAATTGTCGGTAGTGCTTGTATGGGCAGTAGCATGATTGATTGTTCCTCCTATAAAGTTTTGTTAACTAGCTAAAGACCAAGAGCGGACAGTACCAATCGTGACTGGAATCACGTCGCTAACATCGATCGTGAATCGATAGACTTTTCCACATCGTCGGTTATCTTCTAGGTTAAAGAATTGTAGCTTCACGTCGTAGCAATCTGAATCGGATCGACAAATGGGACTCTTCTCTACCGTAATGCTGTCTAGTCCAAGCTCGCCTGTTGCTGCATCAGCCATCACCGTTGTTACTTGGAAGGCATTGGTCGCCGAGAAGTTGAGCGCCCGTTCCTGTGGGGTAATGCCCAGGTTACGATACTCATAATAGATACGTTCGAGATACTCTCGAAGCTTACGTGTTACATTCTCTTGCGATGCTGTTGGTGTAGCTCGCATTAACGAGTCGATTAAACTTGGACGGTTCCAACTGTAAATACCTCGCACTTCTGGAATAATGACAGGAACAACTTGACCTGACATCAGTCGGATACTACCTCCGATATACCCTGGAATCGAAACCCGCTCGATATTTTCATCCCCCAGGAAAGAGCGCAGTCGCTCATAAGTAACATTGGCATAAGGACCAGCAGGCATAATCGCATATATTGGTGTAGCATCCAGATTCAGCGTCCAAATCAGCGATTGTGCCTCAAAAGGGTTTTGCTCTAGATAGTCCAGCAGATTCATACCAGCAGGCATGGCTTGGGTAAACGAATCTTGACGGGCTTGAGTCCCGAAGTCAGTTCCCAGTTCTCCCAACGCATAAACTTGCTGTATTTGTCTACTTTTACCACTTTCATCAGTTTTACCACCTCCACTACAAGAATCACATTCAGAAGCAGTGACAGCAGCATTCTTTTGATTACTAGGAGTAATCATCATGGGATTTTTCTCTATTGACACAGTAGTTGGCAATGTTGATGTCTTAGCCTCCGCAGCCTGTACACCAATCGCTGAGGACTGGGGAACAGGTTGTTCTAAACTAAATTCAATTACCTCACTCGATTGCACTTGTGCGATCGCATTGTTGGCTTCATTTGGTTGGAGCATGACTGACTCTAGTTTCTGATTTGACATTTGTTTAATTTCTCCTTTAGTAATAAGGGCGTATGCCCCAGAAATATTAAGCGTGCCGACTAAACAGCGACGGCTATCTAAACTGTTCGATTGCTTGCAAGACAAGGCACTTTGGAGGAGGGCATCACGGATAGCGTGGGGGTCAAATTTTTTCCACCGTTGCAGTTGAATACTCAGCAACAGAGCCACAATGCCCGATACGATAGGAGTAGCAAAGCTAGTACCACTCTTAAGAGCAGTTCCACTACCAGGGATAGCACCCAAGATATTTTCACCTAGAGCAAGAATGCCTTGGTTTTGGTAAGCTTCACCCCAATTACTAAACCCAATGGGATTTTCTTGAGCATCCATTGCCCCTACCGCCAGTACCGACTCAAGGGCAGCCGGAACATGAAGACAATCACAGCCATCGTTACCCGCAGCAGCCACGATCAGAACATTGTTGTCTTGGCACAAACGGACGGCATTAGCCAGTAATTTGTCCGATTCAGGCGATGCAGCCAACTGACCGCCACTA
Organism: Rivularia sp. (in: cyanobacteria); assembly: GCA_049649675.1. GTDB lineage: Bacteria > Cyanobacteriota > Cyanobacteriia > Cyanobacteriales > Nostocaceae > Rivularia. Next base: position 4,039 of record JBARZF010000945.1, read on the forward strand.
ATGTTGATTATATTGGCTCCCTGCTCAACTGCCTGCGTAATCGCCCGTGCGAGGTCTATCTGGGAACAAGCAAGCCCTCCTTCTCTTCCATCGGAAAATACAGGTACGATTAAGCCTCGGCAATTAGGTGCAACACCAGGAACAGGGCTGTCGTGTTGACCAAAGATGATGCTGGCAACGTGAGTCCCATGCTGGGAAGCAGAACCGCGATCGGCAACACCAGAAACCAAGGTTGGAAGCCGAGTAAGATTAGCTCCGTCAAAGCAAGAATGAGACTGGTCAACGGGTCCGTCAAGTACGGCAACGCAGATGCGAGGATCTCCTAAAGACTCCAACCACAGGGAGTTAATTCCAGACAATGCTGAAATGTTGGGAAAGATAGTCTTCATGGTTATCATGTACAGATTTGATAACTTTTGTACTGGTTCTCAAATTTGTTTTCTAATATGCGCTGCATTGTTCTTCTATCCAACATCATTTACTCCTTGCATAAAAATATTGCATCTATATGTTGCTCTTTTGAAGGATTTGTTTTCCTTATTTCTTAATCTAAAAAATAGTATCCTTTTTAAATTGGATTTATAATTAATTATTTTTCGTTATTAATAGAATAGAAGCAATAATTAATTATTTTTAGGTAGTGATAATTTATTTATCTCTATATAAGCGTTCAATTTGCTCTTTTAGGGCTGGATCTTTCAGAATAATCTCTTCGCGAAATTTGTCTACTTCTTGTAAAGACATATGTGACTCCTTTTAAATTGGTTAAGTTATCATCTACACTCTTTAAGACGATTCTAATGGTCAACTTCTGACTTTCTTTGAGTTAAAGGCTTTTTCATAGCTCGATGTCTCCTCTATAAAATCAGTATCCAAAGCTACAATCCTTTAACTGCCTCTTTTTTCTACAACTTGGTTTTTCTAATTTTCTCAACTCTGCTGTACAATCAAGGGATGATTTCTGCTAACTAGTCGCATTTTTTACCCAATTGTTGACCGTGTTATGACTAACCCCAACTTCCCTTCCGATAGCTCTACATCCCATCCCATTAATATGTAGATTGAGACAACGTTCCCGTACCTCTGAGGAATAGCCCTTGGGAGAATAGGAATCGACAAACTGGCGATCGCATTTGTGGCAGAGGTAATTTTGTTTCTCTCTCCTATGACCGTTTTTGCTGATGTGTGTAGACTGACAATAGAGACATTGCATCTCTTGATTGTACAAAGCTTTACTATTAGTCTCCGATTGAGTTAGCAATTTTGGTGGCAAATCTTGTTGTATCCCTTTGTTTGGATTCTTCGTCTTCGTTGGCTTCTCTTTTTTTGTCGATGGAAGGGGAATATGTAAAAAGGTCGAATCTTCTTCTGAAAGATACTTGTTTATCTGAGGTTTAAGAATTGCTCGCGCTTGTGAGATTCTTTTATAGACGCAATCTACGGAAATACCAAGTTTTTGGGCAATATCTAGGTAAGACATATATTGCTCAAAATGCATATTAAAAGGCGATCGCAGTTTGGGAGGTAGAGCGTCTATAGCGCGGCGAATAGTTGTTTCCAAATCATTGTCAAGAATAG
>JBARZF010000946.1:0-2797 GCA_049649675.1 Rivularia sp. (in: cyanobacteria)
TTTACTTAATGAATCTTAACTTATGTCTTTCTTTTTAATCAATTTACGAAAAATCATGAGAAACATTACCCACTTGATTTTTTTTGTGTGAAAATGGTCTGTAATACCTGCGTATTATGACGAATCGAGTTTCGATAATGGCCCGTGGAGATAAAGATGGCAATCAAAAAAACAGATTTTTCACATCTCGGCTATCAAATTAACAAGGAATTAGGAAAAAATCACTTCGGGGGACGCATTACGCACCTTGCTGAAGTGGAAAACGATAAAAAACAAGTAGTAATCAAAGAGTTCCGTTTTGCAGATGTAGGTGCCGACTGGTCGGGTTTTAAAGCCTACGAACGCGAGATAGAAGTACTCAAGCAGTTAAATCATCCGCGTATTCCGAGCTACTTAACGACATTTGAAACATCTCAAGGGTTTTGTTTGGTACAGGAATATAAAGACGCGCCATCATTGGCTTCGGAAAACAAGTTTACCCCCCAGCAAGTTAAGCAAATTGCCATATCGATTTTAGAGATATTAGTTTATTTGCAGCAGCGCAACCCGCAAATTATTCATCGGGATATTAAACCTGAAAATATTTTAGTTGATAAAAATCTGAACGCTTATTTAGTTGATTTTGGGTTTGCGAGAGTTAATAACAATGAAACTGCACTTAGTAGTGTTGCTTCCGGAACCCCTGGTTTTATACCACCGGAAGAATATTTTGGTCGCGATTTAACCGAAGCATCCGATTTATATAGTTTGGGTGTGACGTTAATTTGCTTGCTTAGCGGTACCCGTTCGGTTAATGTTGGTAAATTAATTGATGATGAATATCGCTTTAATTTTAAAACTTTACCATCAAATATCAACCCGAAATTTGTAGAGTGGTTGAGTAGGATGGTTGAGCCAAATATCAAGCATCGCTTTGCAAATGCATCTGAAGCCTTAGAAGCATTAAAATTAATCCCCGCTATTTTAAAACCAAAATCAAATCAAGGCAACGCATTAGCTCAAACTCTTGCACTTCCGGCACTTCTTTGGATAGCTATTGTGGGAACTCAAGGTATTCAAAAATCTTCTATTTCTCAGCAACATCGGATTGCAAGGCAGCAATCACAAATTTACCGCCTTCTCCACAGACAAGAACAACTCGAAGACAAAATATACCGAATAAATAGGTTACAAGAAGTATTAATAGAAAGGCAGCAAGCAACTCTACTAGATAGATTGCAGAAAACCAAAGAATGTGATGACTGTGACTTTCAAAATGCAAGCTTAGATGATGCTCAGCTAAAAGATGTCAGCCTTAAAAATGCCAATTTAGAACATATTAATTTGGTGGATGCGAATTTGCAAGGCAGTAATTTAAGCGGTGCAAATCTTCTTGGAGCAAGGCTCAGAGGTGCAGCGTTAACTGATGCAAATTTATCAAACGCCAACCTAGTACACGCTAATTTAAATAACGCGGATTTGCGTGGAGCAGATTTACGGGGTGCAAAATTGAATTTTACTGGGTTTTATGGTGCCGATTTAAGAGGTGCAAATTTACAATATACTAACCTCGACGGCATCAACCTTAGTCATGCCAAACTAACAGGCGCAATTATGCCAGACGGTAGCGTACATCCATAAAATCATCCAGTTAAGATGAGGAAAATAGAAATTAAATTAACTTTTATTTTTAATTTCTAGCTCCTCATCTTAGCAGGTTAAAGGTTAAAGGTTAAAATTATCATTTTGTTCTGGAATCACAATATAACCAGTATTCGCATCTCCCAATACTAAATTCCGCTGTTCTCCCCAATACCACCAATAAGCAGCAACGTAAGCACAGATAAGACTATCAAGTTTATCTTCTACTGCTTTAAGAACTTTACCAGTACAGGTTGAAGTTAAAAATTTAAAATTCAAAAAATCCGAATTCGTATCTTTATTTAAACTTGGTTCCAAAGTCGGTAAAATATCAACAATGTAATTATAAAGCTTGGTTAATTCGAGATGGCGATCGCTTATTCTCCCTTTCTTATATTTAAGGATGCGATTTAACCCAAAAAGCTGAACTATTGCAGGATGCGGAAAAACTTCAATTTGATATCTACCAGGCTTTTGCGCTTCCATAGTTGGTGCATGAAGATAACCGCGAGATTCCAATTCCAAACCAAAATTTACCGTGCGTTGAGCAAAAGCTAAACCGAGATTTGCAGGGTAACATCCAGCGTGATATTTACCAAAGTGTTTGTGAGTTAGTTTGTCTGGCAAGCGACTTCCGGTAGCATTTGGGATAAGAGTTGGCGCATCTACGGCGATTATGGCGCTTTCGTCTGGTTTAACGCAATTATCAACCCAAACAAGGATATCTGCGATCGCATCAAGTCTATCTAAATCTTGCAATTGCAGCTTACCGTCGATTAATTCTAAATAACATAAGCCGCTTGGTTGCGATTTCCAACCCAAATCGATACCGAGGAATTTCATTTGTTTGTACTTGAATGTAAAGAAACTCGATGAAATACCCTCAGACTGGAAGTCTGGGGCTATACGAACAAAGTCCACCTGCGTGGACTAGGTAAGCTGATGTGCAGCTAAATTGGATAATGTAAAAATCTAAAAAGATGGTAGTGCGAGCATCTTGCTCGCTAGTACCATACAAATTAAATGCGTAGCAGCTTAGAACCCATTTTTCAGGTTATAAAAGCTATAAATAATAACGTTAATATTAATTTTACTACTTTACGGGTATGTCAGAACTAACTCAAGCATTAAATAGAATCATGGCATGGTTGTCAGCGAATCAGCCATCATTTGCAAA
>JBARZF010000947.1:0-13640 GCA_049649675.1 Rivularia sp. (in: cyanobacteria)
CGATCGCGACAAAAAACAAACTGGCGCAAATATCCCGCAGCGGTTCCACATAAGTTAAAGTTTGGTCGGCATATTCCACCTCGGAAATCATCAAACCGGCGACAAACGCCCCCATTTCAATGGAAAGCCCCAACTCTTCGGTTAATAAAGCAATTCCCAAACACAAAGCCACCACACCTAATAAAAACAACTCTCGGCTTTCCGTGCGTGCTAGCAATTGCAACAAAGGTGGAATCAGCCATATTCCCGTAGCTACAGCACCCGCAGCAAATAAACCAATTTTTAACAAAGCCATCAGCACCGCCACACCGAGAGTTTCCGCTGGTTGATCGAGAGCGGGTAACACTGCTAACATTAATCCCAACGCCAAATCCTGCACCACCAGGATTCCTAACATCACCTGTCCGTGGGGGGTTTCCGTTTCATTGCGTTCCATCAAACACTTCAAAACCACCGCAGTCGAAGACAAAGATAAAATCGCCCCTAAAAACACACCTTGAACCGGCGAATCTACCCAACCAACCCCCACCGATATCAGAGTTGTTACTGCGATCGTCAAAATAATTTGTAAACCGCCACCACCCAAACTAATTTTTTTAACCTTATTGAGTTCCGCAAAAGAGAACTCCACACCCAGCGCGAATAATAAGAAAGCAACACCAAACTGCGCTAACGTCTCAACCTGAATAAATTCCTTAATCAATCCAAACCCAGTAGGGCCTACAATCATCCCACCCACGAGATAACCCAATAGCACGGGTAAACCCAAAAGCGAAGCAAACAGTCCCCCACCCGCAGCAACAGCGAGAACCGAAACCAAATCAACTATTAATCTAAAATCTTCTTGCACGAGCTTATAAAAAAAATCTCAATATCCCTTTCAATTAGCATACAAACTTTAGGAATCAGTGAACAATGAACAGTTATCAGTTATCAGTTTTAACCTTACATAGGACTTACGCAAAGCCCCCCTTAAAAAGGGGGGTTGGGGGGATCTCAGAGTTGGGAATACCTGCTTTTTGGTTACGGTTGCGGCCATTCCTGTTACATTAACTTCCTCTAATCCCCAATGCCCAATCCCCAATGCCCAATACCCAATGCCCAATGCCCAATTTCTAAAAAATCATTTCTTCCAAAGCCGTTTGTAAATCTTGAGTTAATTGAGCTACAGATTGTTTTGCACCCTGACGGCTTTGTTGATAAACGGTAGCGCGATCGCTCACTGAAATCGGTTCTCCCACAGTTACCGTAGATTTACGTAATCCCAATCGGGGACGACGAGGACTTTTATTACCTTTTATTTTGGCGATCGCATCAAATAAAATAATCGCTGTTTCGGCGAATCTTTCAAAACTTGGTTTTTCTTTTACATAGGTAGCTGTCATTACGACAAAATATTCTACCAAACGCATATGCAGCATTCTTAAATCGGCTTCTGCTGCAATCCAATCTGCTAAACCTCGTTTCACAGCAGAGAATTTTTTTAAATTATCCCTATTTTCGCGATAAATATAATTCCAACCAGCCTCTTCTAAACGTCTACAGCGCTCAATGATATTTCCCTTTTTCTTAATACCAAAATATTCTTCACCTACTTCTAGAGATACATCTAATAATTGTTTCAGTCTGGCTGTAATATTTTCTTCTAAACTAACAGAATCCTCAGACAAATCTGGTAAATCGCGATGATAAAAAGAACGATAAAACTGTTCCATTTCTCCGAGCAGATATTCTCCCAATCTCAATAAACGCTTTAGATATAATTGTTCTGGTTCCGTACTAGCAAATAAGATTGTTTGTTTTGATAAACCACAATCTGCTTCTAATCTACTTAACAGCCGATCGAGTTTTGACCACTGAGGATTAATATAAGAATACTGAATATTAATCGGCAGAACAATCATTTTTTCAACACGGTTAGCCTTTGCTAAATCCTCCGCACACCAAAACGCTAATTGAGCTACACCAGGTTCGAGAGGACTAATGATTTCACTATGACCATTTGTCGCACCTTCAGGAGCAACTACTAAAGGAAACTTACCATCAACTAATATTTCTCTGACTTTTTTTATCGCTTGCAAATCAAGAGCTTTACCTCGATGTACGGGAATACCTCCTAACTTAGAAAACAACCAACCCAGCCAATTACCAGCCCAAATTGTCATACCTCTGTCATACATAAAATGACAGTTAATAGGAGATTTTAATTTAATCTTATTTTGACGAGCAACTTTGGGTATCTCGCGGGAAAATAAATATAAACCAGTAAGAGGATCGTCTACTTCACAATGACGAAAGGAGAAGATCAGGCGAATCTTTCCTATTTGGAATTGATGGTAAAGATTAACTAAAGTTTCTTTATTTTTTGTTTCAATTTCTTTAATTCCTGCTGGTAGCCAAGGTTGCAAGCGAAATCTTTGCAAAAGAGGCAGCATCCAATGAACAAGCCGAAGAATTAAAGAGTTAAAATTTGGAGAAATAAAACCTAATTTTGGTTGAGCGCGTTGCATATTTTAGTTGTTAGTTGTTAGTTGTTAGTTGTTAGTTGTTTATTTACCCTATGCCCTATGCCCTATGCCCTATTCCCCATTCCCTACTTTATTATTCCCGAACTCAATAAATGTCTTTGTATCCAATCTTCCATATCTTCTAGTACCTCTTGGTAGTTAATATCGCTGTGAAGCTCGTGATAGCTACCGGGGTACTCTTGTCTTTCTTTATCAGCTAAAGTTAAGCGTTCAAAAAAAATTCGACTGCTTTGAGGTAATGTAACTGTGTCAGCACCACCATGAAGAATTAATAGAGGAACTTTTATTTCTGCTATATGAGCCTCAATCCACTCAATAGTATTTAATAATTCTGTAGCTAATCTAGCGGTACCTCGGCTATGACGTAATGGATCTTCTTTGCAAGCAGCTACTGCTTTTGGATCGCGAGAAGCAGCACTAAAGTCTATTCCCGTAGCTAAAGAGAAACGAGGCAAAACACCCGACAATATTTTACCAGCTAATAACTTCCACGAAGTTACTCCTAATCCCAAAGCTGGAGCCAACAATATTAAACCTTTGAGTTGTAAAGACTCTCGTAGAACATAGTCTAAAGCAATTGTTCCCCCCATACTTTGACCAATTATAAACAAATCTTGGTCGGGTTCTTTAGCTTTGACTAAATCTACAAATGATCCTAAATCCTCTCGGAATTCTGACCAACTATTAATATAGCCCCGCTGCCCTGGCGATCGCCCATTACCACGCAAATCAAAACTATACACGGCGTAATTATGCTCAATTAGATATTCCACCATCAGCGGAAAAATGCCGCTATGCCCTCCATGCCCGTGGATTATTATTAAAACGGCTTCTGTTAAACCTTGAGGATGCCAACTTTGGTAATACAGTTCGAGTCCTTTTGCACCGTGGAAAGTTCCTGACCAATTATTATTTATCATTAAGCAAGCATTTATATTTTCAACCATCTTGATGTTTCTTAATATTCTCACATCAAAGATAAAAAAGTAAATAACTAAGATTCAATTTCAAGATTAGGACTCACCACAAAATGTAAATTATGTCAGTTAATCTAATCACTTAGTTTATTTTAGTCATAATGTAAATCATGAATATTTATTCAAATCAAGGCAGTATCCCTTCATGAAATTCACCAGTAAAAATATTTAAGTATAATCGTTGATTAATAGTATAAAACCAAAAAAAAAGCTATAATATAATCAAGTAATTATAGTTTATTATTACTTATCAACCGTCGATAATTTATATTTAAAATCCAAAAATATCATTATATTTTGTTTATCTTAAAAATTGTCATCTACACCTTGCCATCGAACATCCGATAATTGATAATTGACGATCCACACCCGACCGATGAAAACTGATAACTGATAATTGATAACTGCTCACTGCTCACTGCTCACTGTTAACTGTTAACTGTTTCTTGATTATGAACATAATTTGGTTTCGTCGAGACTTACGTTTAAGCGACAACGAAAGCGTTATTAAAGCTGTTGCAAACAATGCAGAAGTTTTACCATGCTTTATTATCGATCCGTGGTTTTATCAGTGGAAAGATGTTGGTAAAGCACGAGTCAGATTTTTGTTTGAATGTTTAGAAGATTTAGATAAAAATCTACAAGAATTAGGTAGCAAACTATATTTATTTGAAGGAAATGCGGCAGATATTCTGCAACAACTTACCCGCGAACTAAAACAGCAATCCTATCAACCAAAACTATATTTCAACCGCGACGTACAGGTAGAATATGGAATTGCCAGAGATAAATCAATCGTAGATTTTTACCAACAACAAAACTTAGAATATTACATCGGTTTAAGCACCTTTATCCAACCCCAAGAAAATCGCGAAGAATGGTTTAAAGAATATTACTCTTATCAAAGAGATACCTTGCATCCAACTCCAACTCATATCAACACACCAGAATTATCTTTAAACGTACCCCAACTAACAATAGAAGAATTAAAGCAGAAATATCGGACTTTTTGGGAAATAGAAAAAGTTTATTTCCCCGGTGGAGAAACAGAAGCAACTACAGGATTAAATTCCTTTCTTTCGACCAGATTTAAAGGATATCATTGGAAAGTATCTCGCCCTTGGATGGCACAGAAAAGAGCTACATCTCACCTATCACCCCATCTTGCCTTCGGTACAGTTTCTACACGCACGGTATATCAAAGAACTAAAAAACGTGCCGAAGAATTAGAAAAACAACCCAAAGCAGGATTTTCCCTCAAAGCATTTAGAGATAGATTGCGATGGCATGATAGTTTTACTCAACGCTTATACTCCCATCCAGAAATAGCTTACACCAATCGTTTCCCAGAATTCAACGAATATTATAAACCAGAAGAATTAACACCCCAACAGCAAGAATTATTTCAAGCTTGGTGTGAAGGGATGACAGGTTTCCCGATGGTAGATGCAAGTATGCGTCAGTTAGAAAGAATGGGTTGGATGAACTTCCGAATGCGGGCAATGTGTGCTACTTTCTTAACAATAAACTGCGGTGTTTCCTGGCATCATGGCGCTAAACACTTCATGAATTATTTAGTGGATGGAGACTTAGCCATCAATAATTGGCAGTGGCAAATGCAAGCAGGAATTACCAATCCCCTCAGCGACACCTTCCGTATTTATAATCCGACTAAAAACATCAAAGATAGAGATCCAGAATTAAACTTTATTTACCATTGGATTGAAGAATTACGAGGTTATAGCTTACCAGAGATACTTTCTGGCGATTACATTAATAATAGTTACTATCCGCAACCAATAATTGATTGGTCGCAAACACGTAAAGTTAACGGTAAAATAGTTTCTAACCTACGTAAAAAAGTCAAAGAAAGATTGCTTTGTGAAAAAGGCGAAGAATACGATAATGCCACAGCTGCAAAACGCACGGTAGAAAAATATCGCGAATCTAAAGAGAGACAGTATCGTGACGCTCAAAATAAACAAGCCGGAATTCTTGATACAAATCGTTAATGAATAAAGACGTTGCATATTTTGCACAAGTCTCATAAACCGCCTTGGAATAAATTCCCAGGCTAATAGTCAAAGTCATCTAAAGATGACTGAGTAAGGTTTTTAGCAGCTTTTAAATAGTTTATTGCACCATTCATGTTAAATCTCAGCACCCGCATTAAAATCAATTTCGAGGCTAATATACAAAGTGCGTTAAAACGCATTAAAAGCCTTGCTCAGTCTGATTTATCAGACTTTGTTTTCTCGCGGTTCCCATTTATTCCAAGGCGGTTGTTGATAATGGTGCAATATGTCAGATTTTTAGCACTTTCGCTATTAGATACATCAATTGATTCCGGGGTGCATTTTCGTGCTGATTGCAATTGATGCTAGATTAACTTTCTAAATCACCAACTTCAAAAGTTTGATTTTCCACCGTCACTTTATCTCCAGTCACTAATTTTCTACCGCGACGAGTTTCAAGCGTACCATTAACCTTAACATCACCATCCACAATCATATGTTTAGCTTGCCCTCCCGTTGACGCTATACCCAACAACTTCAAAAATTGGTCAAGTTTGATCATAATCAGTTATCAATTATCAGTTATCAGTTATCAGTTATCAGTTATCAGTTATCAGTTATCAGTTATCAGTGATAAGTTATGGGATTTTAGATTTTAAATTAAAAGATATGAATTTATCTCCCCTTGTCTCCTTGTTCCCAATGCTCAATGCCCAATCCCCAATCCCCAAATTGTTAATGAAAATATCGCATTAATATCGATTCCAATTTAACAATACCAATTGGTTTGCTTACAAAATCATTAGCTCCAGCTTGGATAAAACGACTGCGGGAATCATCATTATCTTTACTTGGAGTTATCACTACCACAATTTTACCTTGTAAATCTGATGTTTTTCGCAAAGAAGCAAGTAAATCGAAACCGCTGACATCTCCTAGCAAGATGTCTAATAAAATTAGATTCGGCTGGAAAATGCGGACTTTTTCTAAAAATTCTTTTCCATCTGACATCCACTCAACTTGATAGCCAATTGTTTGCAAATAATCCTGTAATAATGTGCCGGTATGTTTATCATCTTCTACTAGCAAAATACGGTTATGTATAACAGTATTTTTAGAAATTACAGCCTTATTCAAATTATGAATTTTTTCTGACCATTTTTCAATTTCTCTTTCTTCTTGAAATTCAATATCGGGAAGAAATAAAGTAAACCGACTTCCTTTTTCAAAGTTTGATTCTACCGTTACATCTCCACCGTGCAAACGGGCTAACTTGCGAGTTAAAGCTAAACCCAAACCCGTACCTTCATACTGACGATTTAGCCGAGAATCAAGTTGTTTAAAAGGTTCAAATAAATATTTAAATTGATCGGGTTTAATACCAATACCAGTATCGCATACCCGAAATGCTATTCCTTGAGGTAACTTTATTACTTGTAACGAAACTTTACCCTCAGATGTGAACTTAATTGCGTTGGTAATTAGATTTAGTAGCATTTGCTTGATTCGCCGTTCATCAGCAATACAAGTATCTGCTTTTTGATCGATGGAACAAGTTAACTCTAATCCCTTTTCTTCAGCACGCTCGCGTACAGTTGATATAACATAATTACATAAATCTTCTACCCGCAAAGGCTGCAATAATAAGTCTTCTTTTCCTGCTTCTACCTTAGATAGATCGAGAATATCGTTAATTAATTCTAATAAATGTTCGCCACTGCCGTATATACAGTCAATATATTCTTTTTGTTTATCATTCATCGCACCAAAAATTTCTTGTTGAAGCAACTGTGATAAACCCATAATTGCATTTAAAGGGGTTCGCAATTCATGGCTCATAGTTGCTAAAAATTCGCTTTTTGCTCGACTACCAAGTTCCGCTGCTTCTTTACTTTCTCTCAGTTGTAATTCTGTTTCTTTACGTTTGCCGATTTCTTCGATAATCGCCAGAAAGAATTTAGGTTTGCCATTTGAACGTACAATCAAAGAGATACTCAAATGAGTCCAAACTCTACCACCATTTTTATCTAATAGCTGTCTTTCTATTTCCAAACGCTCAATTTTACCTTGCATCAATTGCTTGTAAAGCCCTAAATCGCCATTCTCAAAGCAAATATAATCGGCAAAACTTTTGTGAATAAGCTCACGATTGCTATATTTCAATATTTTAGATAGCGCCGGGTTTATATCAACAATTATCCCTTTGATATCTACTAAGCAAATACCCATAGAAGAACGTTCAAAAATTGCCTTAAATTGGGCTTCACTCTGCTTTAAAGCTTTTTGTGCGGCTGCTCTCTGGCTTGCTTCTATTGCTAATGTCACAAAGTCTGCAATAGAATTTGCAAAACTTTCTTTTTCTAAACTCCACAGACGATATAATTGTATATTGCGATCGCTGTATGCATAACATACTATACCTACTACAGCACCTCTAAGCCAAATAGGTACGTTCAATACAGATGTAACACCAAATACAGAAAGATAAAATTTAGATAGTTCTTGAGCTATATTAGTTTCTGAAAGATTATCTACAGAATAACTACTTTCTAAAGCTGCAAAGTAACTAGGATAATCCTCTTTTTTTAAAACAATTGATTTTGAATGACTTTTGTATTTACGATTATATAAATCAATACTTTGCATTTGAGAATTGTCTTCGCCATACAGCCAAACACCGACTTGTTCAACATTTAAAGTAATTGCTGCTGCTCGCGTAATTTCACGTACCGATTCAATTATATTCCCTTGAATAAAAGCTTTACTTCTAGCTAGATTTACCAAAGTATTGCTTTGCTTTTTTAACAGATTTTCTCTTTCCTGCAACTCTGTAATATCTCTTATCACCGCTACCCGTATATCTTGAGAACAATTAGAAATTATTTTTGCTTGAATTTCCGCTGGGAATGTAGAACCGTCTTTTCTTATTGCAGTAACTTGATAGGGCTTTTCATAACCACAAAAGATATTTTGTTTAATTAATTCTTGGGATTCTGATGTAACTAATTCAAACCCATCTTTACCAATCAATTCTTCAAACTCATAACCAGTCATCTTTGCTAGAACATGATTTACATCTAAAATAATTCCTCTCTCGTGCAACATTATTCCTTCAAAAGTAGCTTCAGACAAAAAATGCCATCTCGCTTTTTCATTGTCTTCATTCTGAGAATATACGTTCTTAATCTGGATATTTTCAGATCCAAAGCCGCGTTTTCGTCTCTCAATCGCAGAGATTAATATGCGTTTCAAATAGTGACTATCAGTATTATTTATAACTACAACTTCGTCAGCGCCCAACTCAATGGCTTTTTGCAAAGTAGCTTCATCATCATTATCACTTATCGCCATAATAGCCGTATTCGGAGACAGTGAATATACGGAGGAAAGAGTTTCAAAATCTTGAATATTCCTAAACGATAAATTTAAGATTACTGCATCAATAGATTTTTTACACAATACTGAATCAGCTTCAGAGAACCCATTTACCACAGTAATTTGATGAGGTAAGAGCATTGGCTGCAACCACTCAATATCGTTTTGATTAGTCTTTAACAGCAAGATATCATAACTATTCAATGTCATGCTCGTCACCAGTAGAGCAGTTACCCAGAATCACGACTCAATTCAAACATTATTAGTGTCTCATAATATCTTACAAATTTGAAATTAATCTAAATTACGTGTATTTACGTATTTATCTTGCAAGTTAATCCAAGTGTACTCACGAAAGATTATCATCTTAATACTAAAGGCTATAAATTTGAAGACCATCTATCTCTCTATAGCTATTTTGTTCGATTATCTTGACAATATAAATGCAAATTTTTATTATTTTATTAATTTATTTCAATTTTATTACAATTGCTGTATTTAAATCTGTAGATAGATTAATTCAAGAACCGAATACGCTCATAATTAAAGTAATATTCACTTATTGTCTTCGAGTTGAGTAATGACTAAAGACAGCATTAGAATAGTTTCGCTGATTCCTAGTGGAACTGAGATATTATCAGCTTTAGGATTAACCGATGCCATAGTCGGACGTTCTCATGAATGCGATTTTCCTTCTGATATAAAAAATCTTCCCGCTTGCACTCAAGCCAGATTAAATAGTAACGCTGCTAGCGGTGAAATTCACGACAAAGTTAACGAGTTACTGCAATCTGCTTTGAGCATATATCAAATTAAAACCGATATTTTGCAGCAATTGCAACCGACTCACATTATTACTCAGGATCAATGCGATGTTTGTGCTGTCAGCTTTGGAGAAGTAGAAAACGCGCTGAAAAGTCTTACTCTTACTTCACCACAAGTTATTTCCCTGCAACCAGATATTCTTAAAGATGTTTGGAATGATATTGCAAGAGTCGCTGAAGTTTTTGATGTGGATTCTAAACAGGTATTAGAAAGTTTACACTGGAGAGTTAAAACCATCCAAGATAAAACCCAGGCACTAACTACAAATATTCCCACCATTGCCTGTATCGAATGGACTGAACCTTTAATGAGCGCATCAAATTGGATTCCCGAATTAATTACTTATGCTGGCGGGAAACCTTTATTTAGCTCCACCGGGAAACCTTCCGAAATATTAAAATGGCAAGATTTTGTCAATAGCAATCCAGATATAATCATCTTTATGCCCTGTGGTTTCGATTTAAACCGTACTCGCACCGAAGCTAATTCATTAACTCAAAAACCCGAATGGGAAAAACTTAAAGCAGTACAAAATAGTCAAGTTTACATCACAGACGGTAATTCCTACTTTAATCGTCCCGGTCCGCGTTTAACAGATTCGTTAGAAATTGTAGCAGAAATCATCCATCCAGAAATCTTTCAATACGGTTATCAGGGTAAAGGTTGGGAAAAAATGTAATCAGTTATCAGTGAACAGTTATCAGTTATCAGTGAACAGTTATCAGTTATCAGTGAACAGTTATCAGTTGGGAATTAGGAGTTTTTCTACCCCCTCTTCCCCCTCTTCCCTCTCTTCCCCCTCAATATCATTATCCTTAAATCTCAGAGCGAATTAATTGTTATCCACTCAATCAAGGGTTTTAAATTATCGGGTATAGCGCTTTCGGCTACCGTGACTGTATGTTGACTACCTTTATCTTCCACTGTCAAAGTATATTCAAAGCGATCGCGCTGGTTAGATTCGGCGGCTATATATGCAGGTAAATTAAAGAAATTGGCAGCTTCTAACAGCATAGAAAGTTGTTCGCCTTGTTTTGTCGGTAATTTAGCCGTATCAACCTTGAAAACTTTACTTATTCCAGCAAAACCACCGCTACGCTCTAAGAATATTAACATTTTTCTTGAGAATTGGGCATTGGGGAATTGGGGAGAGAGGGGGAAGAGGGGGGAGATGGGGAGATGGGGAGATGGGGAAATGGGGAGAGACAATTCTTAACTCCTAACTCCTAACTCCTAACTGATAACTGATAACTGCTAACTGTTCCCAACACCCACTTCTTTCCAAGCATTTTCTACAGCTTTTTGTTCGCTGCTTCCTTGCCCGTAAAGTTCTCCTGCTACTGCAATTGTTACTTCTGCGCCTTGAGAGATGTTTGATTTTGAATCTAGTTTTTCACATAGACTAACGTACCAAATTTTTCCTGTTTTCTCCCAAGCGTAACCGCCGATTTCGGTTGCTGCTAGGTAAAAAGCTCGGTTTGGTATACCAGAGTTTATATGCACTCCGCCGTTATCTTTCGTACCCGTATATATGTCTTTCATGTGTCCAGGTTGGGGATCTTTACCTAGTACGGGGTCGTCGTAAGCTGTGCCTGGTGCCTTCATCGAGCGAATTCCCTCGCCTTTGACTTTATCGGTAAATAATCCTACACCAATTAACCAGTCTGCTTGTTCGGCGGTTTGATTGTTGATGCGCTGTTTGACTAAAGAACCAAATACATCAGAAAATGATTCATTAAGTGCCCCGGCTTCGCCAAAATAGATTAAGTCGGCTTCATGCTGGGTAACTCCGTGGGTTAATTCATGTCCAATCACATCAACTGACTTGGTGAAACGATTAAATAATTCGCCGTCGCCGTCACCGTAAACCATTTGACTGCCGTTCCAAAAGGCGTTTTCGTAATCCTTGCCGTAATGTACCGTGGAATCTATACGCAAACCTTTACTATCTATAGAAGTGCGATCGCAAATTTCTTTAAAAAAATCGTAAGTTGCGCCAGCAGCGTCATAGGCTTCGTTTACAGCTTCGTCTTCAGTAGGAGAATCACCTTCACTACGTACTACTTCACCAGGAAGCTGTTGAGTATTTTTAGCATCATATATAATCCGGTTTTTCTCGCCAGTTTGGGTTGCAACTTCCATACTGCCCGAACTGATCCGCCTTCCCCTAGTTTGTGCCGAAAGATTCAAAGTTTCAAAAGCCCATTCACGCTGGCTTGGGGAACCGTTAACCGCCACCTTTTCCAACATATAGGGCGGGATAATACAACAGATAGGGCATCTGTAATCAAGTGAATGGGTTAACCCAAAACCATGCGATTTTTTCTGCTTTTTTCGAGCCATTTAAAGATTTTCTCCCCTAGAGAATTTTAGATTTTAGATTTTGGATTTTAGATTATGTGTGAAAGATATCAAAAACGGTTCTTCAACGATTTAAAATCGTAAAAACTCATCGAATGTTGGCTATGTTACTTATTAGTGTTTTATTAATGCAATATAGATAATGTTTTTTATTACTCTGTGATAATTGTTTATATTTATTATTTAAAATTTAATCTATTTTAATCAGAAAAAACGGGCAAGATGCCCGCACCACAATAAGTTAATAATCCAAAATCCAAAATCCAAAATCCAAAATCTAAAATCCAAAATCTCTAGATGATTCCCCCAAACACGGCTAAATTATAGTATTTCCAAGGCACTGCTACGGTATTGAACTCAGCTTTGACTAGCATTTGCAACTGTGCATCTAAAGTCGCTAATTGATCTTGACTGGAATAACCGTAACTAGCAGCATAATCTACAGAATCGCTATTACTTGCCAAGCGAGAACGAACTTCTTCTATAGTCACTCCTTGTTTTTCTGCCCATTCTTTTCCTACAGTTTTATATATTTCTTCTAATATTGGCGATTCTGATAAAACTGGATCTGCATTCCAAAAACAACCACCCTTTTTTAGACTTTTGCTGATACGTTGAAATAACTGTGCTTTCATCTCGTCACTCAGATGATGAATTGCCAATGATGAAACGCAAGCATCAAATTCCGTACCTATGTCAAATTTATCCGGATTATTCGTCCATTCGCCAAAATCGGCTTGTATCCCATTCCATTGTTGATAACCTGCTTCATCCATCTTTTTTCCAGCAAATTCAATCATTCTCGGTGAATAATCTAGAGCGATAATTTCAACATCAGGACAACGATTAAGTATCTTCATACTAAGTTCCCCCGTACCGCAACCTAATTCTAAAATACGATGAGAGGTAGAAGGAATGCAGCGAGCAACAGCTTCAAGCATTTCGTCATACCCCGGCATCAGTTGCCGCATACCAGCATCAAAATCGTTAGTTTGAGCGAAAACTTCACCCGGAAATACTTGTTGTGGCATAGATTTTACCCAGAGAAAGCACCATCAATATAATCATGCATCAATTTTTGTCTTCAAAGCATTAAACAGTACACCAAAATTGCGGAATTTCTTTAACATAGTTATAGACCTCACTAGTTTTGTGTGGTTGTGTGTTGTAAAACTTAGTTGTAATTTGTCGGGGGGTTAAACCCTTGGCATTTTTTTTGCACGCAAGTGGTTGCTTCAAAATCCTATTGGAATTAAAACAATTGTATAAAAAACACAAATCAGCCTTTAGATAGGTTTATAGTTACTTCTTAAGATAGATACTATATTTCTCACTATTTGTCAGTTGATAGATTGCCAAAATATAAAGCTTAAATTAAAATTTGGATACTCTATGGTTCTTATAAATTTTATATATAGTCATTTTTAAATTCAAAATTATTAAGCTATATTTCTATGATGCAAATTGCTTTTAGATGATAAACACACCTTAATTTCTTTCATATAAGTTTTTCTTGGATTATTTATGGCTTTGATAGAGACAATAAAAGACAGCATCAA
>JBARZF010000948.1:0-9472 GCA_049649675.1 Rivularia sp. (in: cyanobacteria)
GAATAGCTGGTTCCAATATCAAATCCATCGCTTATTACTCCGGGTAAAGCACGCATCAGTATTGTAACCAATTGTTACGCTGTGGGGAAGATGAAATCTTGGAAATCCTATTTATGCAAGGGAAGAGGCTTAAATCAAAATAAATCAAGGTAATGCAAGTAAGATATAAAAAGTTTAAGATATATCCGAGATATCACATAATGTGAATGTATGATTTAACTTGATGCAAACAAAACTATAAATCAAATTGGTTACGTATATCTATGGGAAACCTGGAGAGTAGCAAAACCTTAAAATTATTCAAATATGTATAAAAAACCATCACCTTTTATTCTTTATCCTTTAATATTTATCCTTTCCCTTTCGCTTTCGCTACCTTGGGTAAATGCCCAAACGCCGAAACCGAAACCGGAGGATTGGCAGATAAACGGTATTGCTGCTGCATTGCAAGATAAATACCCGCGAGTGCAATTTGATGGGGCTAATAAGTTGATAGCATATGAGATAGATAAACCAAAATCCTTAATTAAAGATTACGAGAAAATTGTTATTAAGCTTGCTCAGCAGTTGCAGTTTAGAAGTAAAGATGATTCCCAGTTGGATAGAAAAGACAATCCTCGTGCAGCAGCTATATATGCTCTTGGTGCTTTGCAAGCGAAAGAATATGCTCCACAAGCTGCTCTGATGCTTAAAGATTCTGACGTTGTCGTCGCGGATTTAGCAGCACAGACACTAGGACATATGCAAGTCCAGAAATATGCTCCCCAAATTGCTAAGCAACTCAAAGATTCTAACTCTGTAAGTCGAAGTTTGGGAGTACGTCGTTTAGGACATATGCAAGCTAAAAAATATGCTTCTCAAATAGCAAAGCTACTTAAAGATTCTGAACGGACTGTCAGGCTTAGAGCAGTGGAAGCATTACAAGAAATGCAAGCTAAAGAATATGCTCCACAAATTGCCCAGCTACTTAAAGATTCTGACTGGAGTGTCCGAGCTTTAGCAATAAAAGCTCTTGTTGATTTGCAAGCAACAGAAACAGCACCACAAATAGCCCAGCTGCTTAAAGATTCTGACTGGAGTGTCCGAGCTTTAGCAATAAAAGCTCTTGTTGGTTTCAAAGCTAAAGAATATGCTCCTCAAATAGCCCAGCTACTTAAAGATTCTAATAGGAGTGTCCGAAGTTCAGCAATAAAAGCTCTTGTTGATTTGCAAGCAACAGAAACAGCACCACAAATTGCCCAGCTACTTAAAGATAAAGATAGTGATGTCCGAAATGCAGCAATAGAAGTACTTGCTGGTTTCAAAGCTAAAGAAACAGCACCACAAATTGCCCAGCTACTTAAAGATTCTGAGCCGAGTGTCCAATATTCAGCAATAAAAGCTCTTGTTGATTTGCAAGCAACAGAAACAGCACCACAAATTGCCCAGCTACTTAAAGATTCTAATGGGATTATCCGAAATTCAGCACTAGAAGCTCTTGGAGAAATCCAAGCGAAAAAATATGCTCCTCAAATTGCTCAGCTATTAAAGGATGGTTATGCAATTGGTTCAGCAATAGAAGCTCTTGGAGAAATGCGAGCTAAAGAATACGCTCCTCAAATAGCTTTATTCGTCCAAGATTCTAACTTACAGATTCGGCAAAGAGCAGCAAAAGCATTAAAACAGATGAAAATTAATCAAGCTGCACCGCAAATTGCTTTACTTTTAGAAGATTCTGACTCTAATACTCGATATAAAGCAGTTAAAGCACTTGGTGAGATAAAAGGGAATAAATATGCACCATTAATTGTACAGCGACTAAAAGATTCTGAGTCTCTGGTACAGCATGGAGCAGCAAAAGCTCTGATCAATATGCAAGCTAAAGAAATTGCACCTCAAGTTGTCGAGCTACTGAAAGATTCTGATGAGAACATCAAATTTGTAGCAATTAAAACTCTTGCTGGTTTACAAGCCAAGGAAATTGTACCCCAAGTTGCCCAGCTACTTAAGAATTCCGAACCAAGTATTCGTCATGCAAGCGTAAGATTACTTGGAGAAATACAAGCTAAGGAATACACATCACGAATTTTTCCACTAATTAAAGATTCTCATTGGCGAATAAGGGCTGAGGCTGTAGCAACACTTGGGAAAATGGAAGCCAAGGAATATGCACCTAAAATAGCTACTTTAATAAATACCGATACTTTCTACAACTTGACGAATTCTATAGTGGTAAAAGCTTTGGGAAGAATGCAAGCAAAGAAATATGCGCCTCAGATAGCCCTTATTCTCGAAGAAGATTCTTTCCGAGGAGGTAAGGGTGAAGCAGCAGAAGCTCTTGGTAGAATGCAAGCCAAAGAATATGCACCTAAAATTGCTCAGCTACTCAAAAATGATAATTCAAGAACTCAGATAGCAGCGATTGAAGCTCTGGTTGCTTTACAAGCCAAAGAATACGCACCTCAAATTGCTTCACTACTCAAAAGCTCTAACCACAAGGTTCAGAATGCAGCACTAGAAGCTCTGGTTGCTTTACAAGCGAAAGAAATTGCTCCTCAAATTTTTGCTTTTCTCAAAGATAATCCTCGAAAACAAATCCCAGCGATAGAAGCTCTGGTTGCTTTACAAGCGAAAGAATTTGCTCCACAAATAGCTCAGATAATCAATTCTGAGCTATTTGTTAACCCCAAAGCAGTCAAAGCACTTGGAAAGATGCAAGCCAAAGAAATTGCTCCCCAAATTGTCCAACTCCTCAAATCTCATAATCCAGATGTGTGGGATGCAGCAGTAAAAGTTCTCACGACTTTACAAGCTAAAGAAATTGCACCTCAAGTTATCGAATTACTAACAGATTCTTACCCAGATGTGCGGGATGCAGCAGTAGAAGTTCTCATCGCTTTACAACCCAAAGAATATGCACCTCAAATTGCTTTGCTCCTCGAAGATTCCAACCCAGATACTCGAAACGCAGCAGCAAAAGCGCTGAAAAAGATGCAAATTGATGATATTCCTTACCAATTTGCTAGTTTATTAAAAGATTCCGATTCAAAAGTGCGGAATACAGCAGTAAAAGCGCTTGAAAAATCCGGTAAGCAAGATTTGCCAGTGATTCTACAGATTTTAGATGCGACATATCAATATAGTAATGTTAAAGATATCGCTCAATTAAGATTCCTGGCACATTTTTTAGGTGGTGGCGATCGCCAAGTAGAAACTCTGATGGAGTGGGTAGGTAAACCAAAAAACACTCCCCAAAAACTGACCTACGAACAAGCTAAAAATGCCATGCAGTCTTTCAATAAAGCTTGGATAGATGAAAAATTACCAAATCTACGTCCGCAATTAGCAACACAAATTACCGAAGTTGTTCGCAAAGTCTCGTGGAAACCGCAAGACATATTTTTACTCAAAAGCCACTACAATAACCTGAAAAACTTTAACCAAAATCAAGCAGCTATTGTAAATTCAGTCATACATAATCTAGACGGGTGGAAATGGTTTTTTGCTGCTCGAAACAATATTGCTTATATCACCATTATCCCAACAATCATATTGGCTTATTTTGCAAGAAGAATTTGGATGAGAAGAAAGTTAAGTTAGGAGTTAGGAGTTAATGATTATCCCAATGCCCTATCCCCCATCCCCAATTCCCAATTACCGATACCCCTGAGCTTGCAAGGAAAACAGCGTCGCATATCTTCCCTTGGCTTGCAATAACTCTTCATGGGTTCCAGTTTCCAACAATTCACCTTGCTCTATAACCACAATTTTGTCAGCCATTCGCACTGTTGAAAAACGGTGAGATATCAAAACCACCATTTTATCTTTAGTTAAGTTGCGAAAACGGTCGAAAATTTCGTATTCTGCTTGGGAGTCTATTGCTGAAGTAGGCTCATCTAATACGAGAATATCAGCGCTATTCCGCATAAAAGCACGAGAAAGGGCGATTTTTTGCCATTGTCCGCCGGAAAGCTCTTGTCCTGATTTAAACCAACGTCCTAATTGAGTGGTAAAACCTTCTGGTAATCGTTCGATAAAAGGTTGTGCCATTCCCTTCTCTGCCGCAACTTCCCATGCTGTTTCATCTTCTAATTTTTCCACATCGCCAACGCCGATATTTTCACCGACGGTAAACTGATAGCGAACGAAATTCTGGAAAATTACCCCAATTCTTCGCCGCAATTCATCCAAATCCCATTCTTCCAAATTCAATCCATCTAATAAAATTCTTCCCGATTCTGGGGTGTAAAGTCGGGTAAGTAATTTAATTAAAGTTGTTTTTCCCGAACCGTTTTCACCGACAATTGCTAATTTTTCACCTGGTTTCAAATGCAGCGAAATATTTTTCAAAGCCGGTTTTGTACTTCCGGGATATGTAAAAGAAACGTTTTCAAAACAAATTCCATCTTGAGGATTTGTACCTTTTATAGCTCTACCATATCTTGTCGGAACTTCTTCTTCTAAAAATTCGTAAAGATTGGAAAGATAGAGGTTATCTTCATACATTCCACCAATGGAAGTTAGCGCACTTGCAAAAGTAGTTTGTCCCTGACGAAATACGGTAAGATACATCGTCATATCTCCCAGAGAAATCCTACCTGCAACGGTTTCTACCACAATCCATGCATAAGCAACATAGAAAGTTGCAGTACTTAACAAACCTAATAAATAACTCCAAAAACCGCGCTTGATTGTTAAATCTCTATCTTCACCGTAAAGTTGATGAAATAGATTGCGATATCTTCCTAACAGCATTTCACCAAGTTGATAAAGTTTCACCTCTTTGGCAAAATCTTCTCTAGCAACCAACGTCTCTAAATACCGTTGCTGACGGGTTTCCGGGGCACGCCAGCGAAACAAACGAAAAGCTTGTCCGGCAAACCGCGTCTCCGCAATAAAAGCGGGTACGGCGGCTAAAATCAATACTACTACAGCCCACAAAGAAAAGTTGATCAGTAAAGCGCCGTAAGTAATTAGCGATAAACCATTTTGTACCAAACCAAAAGTACGGTTAACTAAAGAAAGCGGACGGCTAGAAGCTTCGCGTCGCGCATTAGTCATTTTGTCGTAGAATTCGGAATCTTCAAATTGACTCAATTCTAAGGTTAGCGCCTTTTCGATAATCAGTACATTTACTCTTTGTCCAAGTAATACTCGTAACAGCGACTGAGCAATACTAAGTCCGCGCTGACTACCTGCAAGTAAAGCCACAGCAACAGCTTCAAATCCCACATACATCAAAGCAAGGGAATTACTAAGATTATCTTGTAAAGTTAAACTTCGGGTTTCAACAACAGCATCAACAATTAACTTACCAATATAGGCAACAGCCGCAGGTAAAAGTCCCGCGACTAAAGTTAAAATTGCCAAAATAATGGTCAGAGTGCGGTTAGTAGTCCAAACTAAATTTACAGCTCGTCCGCTGTAGCGAAATACAGCGAAAGATTGGCGTAGGTTGTTACGTATTTTGCTTATCCTCATTAATCTGAATATAGCGCGAAATTAGTGATTATTGCTGGGTAATTAATAGATGCATCAAATTAGTCACAGTATTGTCATAGGAAGATGCCAATATAATAAGTAACGTTTCCCTAAAGGCTAAATTTATGAGCGTAACATTAGAAAAGCAATCCTTACTTATTGTCACCTGCACTAAAGACTTGACTCATCTCAAGTATGGAACGATTAGCAAATGGATGCTGTATGAAAATTTTACAGTAAAGTATGAATGGAGTTGTCCTGAAAAAAAAAGTTATCGCAAGCAAGAAATAAAGTTTGAGAATTTACCATTAGAAATAAAAATTATGATAGCGAAAAAAGCAATAAAAAGTCCTTTACTAAAGACTCTAGAATCGGACAAACAGTTGATGTTGGTTCATATTGCTGTATTAAATGATTAAAATAATTAGACTAAAACCGGATTTTTCCTAATCGGATTAGGGAATAGAAAGAAAATTATTAGCTCGGCACTGCGACGTTGAGGTTTTAGAATAAGAGCTTTTTCCAAATTTACTTTCTTAAACGTGGTTTACTAAGACTATTATTTGGATAAATTGAGTTTTCACGTGCTAGAAGTAAAGGAATACTTAATATCCCAAGTAGCATTACAATAATACTTAAAAACCAAATAAATAAACGGCTTGGTCGGTAATCTGCTCGTTCGATTTGTCTAAATACTCGATTGTAACGCCAAGCTGCTAAAGCAATAACTATGATGCCAACAATTACCAAACATAATCCTAAATTTTCGGAATTAAATATAGAATTATTTTCTACTGTTTGACGAGTAGTTGTAGTTTGTAATTGACGTAAAAATAAACTAAATCTAGCAATTGCTAAACCAAAGCCGATTAAAGAAATTGATGTTCGCAACCAAGCGAGAAAAGTACGTTCGTTCGCTAAATGTTCTCGGAGGCGACTGTCTCTATTTTGATTCGCCATTTATTAAGTATAAATAACTGAATATTTTCTAATTAATTTTACATTGATCCAGACATAAAAATTCGTAATAAAGACTTAAGGCATTAGAGAACTAAAGTTTTTACTACGAACCTTAATCAAAAAAGTAAATTAAATAGATTTAAGTTATCGGTAACTGTAAAATGAAGTTATTAAGCTTGAATCAGAAGAGTTTTAACGATGACTGATAAACTTCATATAAAAGTACCTCGCGGTAAAAGAATTTTTGAAGTACTCGAAGAACATGGAAAGTATAAGCGTCCGCAGCTTAGTGAAGATGAGAAAGCAAGATTAAAAGCGGAGAAAGAAGCATTTTCTCAGCGCTGTAGAGAGATTTTTGAGCGAGTTAGCCCCGATTTAATTCAAAATCATTACAACTGGTACATTCATATTGAGCCAAGCAGCGGAGAATACTTTATTGATTCAGACGAAGAAGTTAGCTTTCAAAAAGCTAAAAGTAAATATCCTAATGCCGTGTTAATGGCAATGCGACTCAACGAAACCGGGGCTGTCGGTAGAATATGATTAACGGCTATTTTGATGACCAAGGAAAACTGTATTTTGACTTAGACTTAGTAGCTTTTGACGGTTCAGTAATTACAGTAGATGCATTATTAGATACCGGATTTTCTGACTGGCTAGCGATGAACATTCAGGATATAGAAAGTTTAGATTGGTCGTTTATAAAAAAGGAAACAAGGCAAACAGCACGAGGTAATGGTGAATTTCTCCTTTATCAAGGTACTGTAATATTTGATAAGCAAGAATTGACCATTCCTGCATTAGGTGGTGAAGAAATTAGCTGTCCGATTAATTGGTTTACCTTGGTTAGAAAACAGACGTTTAATTGTAGATAGGAAAGCTAATATATTATCAATGAACAATGAAATTTAGAGAACAGGGAATAGGGAATAGGGAACAGTAATTTATGGAAGAACTCTATAATTGATAAGTGATAACTGATAACTGATAACTGATAACTGATGCAATGTTTATTCGTAAAACTTTATCTTTACCCGATATTCAACTTTCTTACTTAGAATGGAACCAAGGAAAAGAACCTTTATTATTACTCCACGGTTTAGCTGACAATGCGCTTGTTTGGTCTAATTTAGGCGATGGCCTAGCAGCAGATTATCATATAATTGCTCCAGATATGCGCGGTCATGGTGAAAGTAGCAAACCCGATTCGGACTATACGTTTACCAGCACCATCAGAGACTTAGAAGCATTGATGGATAATTTGGGATGGGAAAGTACTCATGTTATCGGACATTCTTGGAGTGGTAAATTAGCCTGTATTTGGGCAACCAAGAATCCGCAACGTTTGAAAAGTATGGTGTTGATAGATCCGATTTTTATCTGGAAAATGCCCGATTTTTTCAAGTTGAGTTTCCCCATTTTATACCGCGTTTTACCGTTTCTTAAGGGAATGGGACCATTTGATAGTTATGAATCAGCCGAAAAACAAGCACGTCAGTTAAATCAATACAAAGATTGGACTCCTTTACAACAACAAGTTTTTCAAGCCAGCATCGAACAAAAGCGCTCACGCACTTGGGGAAGTAAATTTACTATAGCTGCACGAGACGGTATTTTCGATGAAGTCATGCGAGAAGCAGGCTTAACACAACCAATTTATATTCCTACACTCTTCGTACAGCCAGAAAAAGGAGTCAATCGTCAAAATTGGCAATTAAAACCTTACAAAACCTATTTAAAGAACTTGCAAATATCTCAATTACCCGGAAACCACTGGTGTTTTATGACGCAACCCGAAGCTTTTAATCGCAAAGTAGCAGAATTTTTAAGTCAGTGAACAGTGAACAGTGAACAGTTATCAGTGAACAGTTAAAGATGATAATTATAATTACCTGATACTATTTATTGTAGGCAGTTAGTTAGAAATAAAAATCTACTATTGAGTTATAGTTAAACCCGCTAAAAGTTGTAAAAACTGCTAAATTACTGTTTACTGTTCACTGATTACTGTTCACTGATAACTGCTCACTGATAACTGATTAAGCTCCCATTCCAGAATACTTTTTCAATCCTTGTCTCCACATTATTCTATTAATTCCCAGAAATAAGATAAACCAGCCTGCTGTTGTTAAAAATCCTCTGGGAATATCGGTTGGCAAACCTACTAAAATACTGACGGGAAAGTTAATTAAGTAAGGGAATGGTGTTAGTAATACTATCTGTCTAACCTGTTCGGGAAATACTTCTAATGGTGCAATTGTTCCCGATAAAAATAGATAGAATAAAAACCAAAAATCGTGTAAAGCATATGCTCTTTCCGTCCAAAACGCGAACATAGCAAAGGTATATTGAATAATAAAGCGGAGAGCAAATGCCATTGCCGAAGCTAGGAAAAATAATATTATTTGCGCGAAATTTGGTATCCAGAAAGCTTGGGGATAAAGTGCAAAAAATATAATTATCAAAAATATCGCAAAAGGAGTCCGAGCAACTCTTTCTGCAAGATGAGATGATACATGATACCATACTGGGTCTAAAGGCTGTAACAAACGCGGTGAAAGTTTTCCTTCTACAACTTCTCTTTCAAATTCCCAAATTACCCAAACAACTGTTAACTGTCGAACTAAAAATACAGCAAGAAAATAACGAGCGAATTCTACGGAAGATAAACCGAATTGTCCACCTTCCGCTGCTTGTGTCCACACTCCCATCATGATGATAGGTAGCGAACCCGTCAACACCCATAAAATTAGTTCGGCGCGATATTCCACCTTTTGGGCGTAGTATACCGTGAGTAGAGTAACAGCTTTTCTGATAATGCGTTTCATAATTTTGTTAGTTGTTAGTTATTAGTTACTCCCTATTCCCCCCAACCCTATTCCCTATCTAAAGTACGGAATCGCAAAATTATTTTACTACAAATGGATAATCAAAAAAAACCCGGTTTTCTTGAGAAACCAGGTTTATAGAACAATTTGTTCAACTTTTATGATTAAGATAATCTAATTTACTGCCATACAGGGTAAATAGGTGAATCAAATATCTCATACTT
>JBARZF010000949.1:0-8882 GCA_049649675.1 Rivularia sp. (in: cyanobacteria)
GAAGCGTACTGTCATACTTACCCTGTCTCCAAGCTGTAGGAGTTGCGAAATTAAGTGAAATAATCCGCTCCGAATCGCTGGCTTGTTCGTATAGTTGGGTATAGGTGCAAGCATTAGCCCAAGGTTGAGTAGATTGGGGAGTACCTTGAATGCTGGTAATATATAAGTCAGCAGAGCCTAAATGCCAAGGCTGTTGTGGATTAAGGTTTAGCCAAAGTTGAGTTAGTTTGCCAAACAGCGCATCATCGAGTAGAGATATTCGCCACCAGCAAGATGTACCTGTAGAAATCATTTGTTGATGTTGGGATTGTAATATAATTCCCTGCTTAACTCCTTTGGGAATGGGAGAATTTTTGATTATTTGCAAAGGGGAAAGTGTAAAAGCTTTATCGGCTTGAGAGTCGTGTAAATAGGCTCCTAATTCTTTGTCAACGGAACTTACAAGGGTGAGAAATAAAGCGTGTAAGTGTCTTCCGGTGAGGAATTGGGGGTAGATTGGGGATTTTGGCGTGAGGTTGAGGATTAGACTGTGAGGCATTATTCAGTTAACAGTTATCAGTTATTTTGGCTTTTTTATTAATTATTTTGTAGGGTGCGTTGTCGCGAAGGGCGCAACGCACCATGTTTATTCACAGTTGTAGGGTGCTGTGACGCTATGAAGGAATTTGTTCGTAGTAATAAATAACTTTTTTAGCGTCACGCACCAATTAACTAAAAATCTTCAAGCTATTTTATTAACCTTTAAATCGATACTCCATTTTTGCAGGAAGTTTTAATCTTTGGGAAGTGAAGGGGTTTTGAAATTGGTAAAACTAAGCAATAAATGGCTCGTCATCTGGAAGACGTAGCTGCTTCATCTTCATCGCTACAGTGAGAATACCTGATAATCCTGGTAGAAATGCATATTCTTTCTGAGCATCATTGCAAATAATCGTTATGGGATATGAAGCAATTCCTTGTTTACGAAGTTGGTAAATTACAGCAGCATTTATTCTTGGGCAGATAATGACTCCAGGTAACAATGATTTTTCTAGTGCTTTTAGCAAAGGTGTTGGTGAAATGGCACCTCCTATACCTCTTTCAATTCGGCAATTTTTAAATGCTGTTAATTTGTTCAGTTGCATATTTACAAAATCTTGAACTGTATCAAGATAGCGAAGACGGAAGCTTAATTCGTAGATATCTTTAGCACGACTTGCTAATTCAATAAATTCACCATTTTCGATAAATTCGTAGTAACGTAAAAGATGAATCGGCTCTAAAATTGTTTCTTCTAATTCATCTAGAAGGAAACCATGAGGATCGCGAATTTTGAGATTTTCAAAAAGACTGTTACGAAATTGAAATAAAGGTGCATAACTGACGCTAAACACTTCAGCAAATTCTTTTAATTCAAGTGCTAATTCTCTATCTTCTTTAATTTCTTCTTCAAACTGTTCAATACTTGTAACACCTGCTTGCAAATCTTCCCAATCTTCATAAAAATTAGCTTTGACAAAAGTTTTTACAAATGCTCTACCGCCAATAATATATTTCCAATCTTTCTTTATCTTATCTACAGAAGTTTTGGTAATATTTTCAGCACCTAGCAAAACTTTCATTCTGTTACGACAGCTTTCCCAAGTGCGGTTTCCTCCTAATGTCTCTTTTAGAGTTTCAAACAACTCTATTACTAAATTGCTATATTCTAAACCCTGCATTCGACTTTCAATTTCCAACAGAGGACGAGCAATTTCTAAAAATGCTTCCGAACGCCAATAAGCAAGTAAAAATGGTTTATCGAGGCTAGGAAGACTATCAAGAGTTTGTTTGAGTGCTTCTCTTCCCCCCGATACATCCAGCGAAGCTAAACCTTCTTCCCATGCTTTAACTGGTAGATATGCAATCGCTTCCGAGGGAATATCTGTCTGTGGTTTACCTAAAACACGCCCTACTCTACCAATTCTCTGCCAAAACGAAGCGCGATCGCGAACTGAAAATATTAACCAGTCTAAATTTTGTCGGCTTGGTGCTGGATTTCTTTCAAAGTTAAAGCCTACATCTACGGTGCTTGTAGCTAAAATAATCGGTTTTTGTGCTGCCGATTTACGTTCGATGTGAGGAGTTGAGCCTGTAATTCTACCAAATTGTCCAGTAAGTCCTTTTTGTTTAAGTAAATCTGCTAAACGATTTATATGATCTTTTGAATCAAGGATAACAGCACCGTTTTTATCTGGGTAATTTTTAAATTTTTGACAAACTTCTGCTGCTATTTCTGTCAACCAATCATCTCTTTTTTCAGGTAGCTGTCTTAATTCTAAGTCAACAGATGTTTGTGATGGTAAAAGATTGCTGTTGTTATTCTCACCGTCAATTTTAACAATTATTACACCATTTTTCTGCAAAGTTTCCAGAGCTAATTCACAAGCTGGTTCGGGAGTTGCGGTTAATAAAACAATTTTTCTTCCATGCTCAAAAAAACTAAAAATGTGCGAATAAGCTAGATAAAAAAGCAAACTAACAAGTTGCTTTGCGTCATATAAGTGAAATTCATCAAAAATTACTGTTGAAAATTTACTGAAAAAAACAGTAGCAATATTGGCTCTATCAAGTTTATTGTAAGCAAAGAAAGTAGCGTAGTAGAAAATGTCTGGATTAGTAATTAACAGAATTGGCTTTTTCGCGCCTACTTCTGGGAAAATAGTTGCCGGATTGCGTAAGACATTATATAGCTTTTCACCCGAACGCTTACCTACTTTATCATCAGACCAAGCTTTAACTTCTTTTGCAGAAGCCGACTTTACTACATGAGGTAAACCAGCTTCTTTAACAAATTTTTCTGCTGCTTCCCGTTGCTGTTCTACTAAAGCATTAGTGGGAGCAATATAAACCGCACTTTTATGAGGTCGATGCAATAAAGCGGTTAATCCAGCTTTTGTTTTTCCCGTACCTGTAGGTGATAAGTTGACAAGAATATCGGCATTTTTTGACTTTTCAAATAAATCTACTTGATGTTGAAGTGCATCATTCATAAATGATAATTCACCGGGTAGAGATGCACAAGCAGAAATGCTACGGGGTTCCAAATTAATAAATAAATTATTACTCATTACTTTTTCCTCTACCGCAGAAAGTTAAACCAGCAGGTACAATCATTTCGCCAACTTGTAAAGCAGCACCACGAAAATGGAGATTCTTGAATAAAGGTGCTGGTGGCATAGATATTAAATCGAAAGATAAAATCTGTGTTTCGGAAGATAAATCGGCAGTATTCAAATAATTTCTAGTATTATATTCACCTTCTGCTAACTCCGAAACTTCTAGTTCATTGATTACATTTACCTTGACTTTACTTCTAAATTTGCCTATGCGAATATAATCAGGTAATTCTTTATTTCCGAATACCAAAGTTTGAAATTTATTCCCCCGTTCAATCATTCTAATTTTTCCAGTTTGAGGAAAATTACTAGGTCTAAAAGAGCTTGGTTTCTTCCCTTTTCTTTGGATTAATAAATCCTGTCTTGCTGTTGCGACGCGGTTATTAGTCATTGAGTACCAATAAGCATCTGATAAAGCATTAAATCTTTCAAACCTGTAAGTTACTCTTCCATTTATTGGTGAAGCTGGTAATATATAACAGCTTTCAGCTAAAGGTTGTAAATCTTCTTTATAAGTAGGTCTTCCTGTAGCTTTACCTTCAAGACGATAGGGAGAATTTACCCAACCAAAAGCATAAGCTAGGGCATAATTTCCAATCGCACCTTCTGTGTAATAGGTATCAGATAATTCCCTTGAAGCGAAGAAAACTGGTTCAGCACACCATAATTCCACCAAGCGTGCTTGAGAAAAACTTTGTTTTGACATATATGTAATTTTAAGTGAAGATTTTATTCAGCCCATCTTAAAAGATGTAGGGTGTGTTACGGCTTTTTAACGATTCTATAGAAAAAACAAATTAAGATTTGCCGTAACGCACCTTCTAATTGTTTATCTAACTTTCAACTTCCGCAGTTGCTTTTTTACCTTTTCTCTGACCATTTTTTGACTCAGCAGGAGGCTTACGGAAAGGTTGATAAGATTCATTCAAACGCTTTAAAAAATTATCTCTTTCCGATTCTGACCATTGATTATCAACATCTGCTATTAAATCTGTTAATTCCGCTTCTGATAACTGCACGGAAATACCTCTACGATTTTTCCAATTAGAAATTACTTGTTTTATTTTTTCGGTTAACACATTACCATTTAAAGGGTGTTCTGAAGGTTGCGGTAAAGCATCATAAACCGCTTGTACTAATTCCAAAGAACTAGGAAGCTCAGTAATGCTACCAAATATTCCCAAAATCTCATTCTCCATCCTTCCAACCCGACTGGAAACAGCACCATAACGGGTTGTTAACAAAATATTGCCGATTACATACCGCAATTCATCAGCAGTAACATCTTTAAGAGTTACCACATCAAGAAAATGAACCCCAGGTTTAATGTATTCGCTGGTATTCAATGCAGTTGAAGCGTTACCATTTTGGTCGCGCATTGTACCATTTTCGTAGATAGCATTTATTGTTCTATCTCCTAAAACATCGGTTGCTGGTAATACCGTAAAAGCATCCTCTGTCCAAATTCTACTTTTTTGTGCCCCACCACCACCAGCAGCGAAACCGTAGAGAAAACAATCTACACACATTTCGCAAGGTGAATTAGTATTCAAGGAACACAGCGAACCATCTTTATTAGTATGTAAAAGTTCGTGCGCTCTTAAAAATTCTCTTCCATAACGTCTTTCCGGTGCAACTTGTTTCCTTTTAGTCATCACCAAACGTTGAATAATTCTTGTATCTGTAACTCCTGCTGACACAAATTCACTACACATCGGTTCCCCAGAACCTTCAGTCCGAAAAATGGTTTCAGATTGAGTTTTACGAAGTACAACTAAACTAATAAATCTTCCTTTGGGGAAATTTTCGTAAATTTGAGCAAGAACCGGATTAAGCTTTTCAAATGACATAAAATCCTCCTAATTTAAACGGTTGCTTTGTTTTCAACTGCATCTTTTTCAGATTTATCTTTAAGCTGCTGTTGAGCTTCTTGGAAAAAGAATAAATAAGCTGCTTCTAAAGTATTTTTATCGTTCAAAAGTTTTTCCGGACGAGCATCGTAAACTTCTTCATAAAGCTTTCGCAATACCTCGTAATACTGCTTAAGTTGCTCGTATTTATTAGCACCAACACCATGTTCTCGAATCCTGTCCAAACGTGTATGATATTCCTGCACCAAAGCACCAAAAATCGAATCTAAACCTATATGCGGCTTTTGCGTTCGCACTGCTGTAGTAAAAGCTGTAAATGGCTCTGCTAAAGAAGTGCGCTTAAAAGAACTCCCGCGTAATTTCGCTTGAGCAGCTATTTGAGCAGCTTGTTTGAGATAGCTAGTTAAAGCTGTATTATCATTCCCCATAAGACTATCTAGTAAAGTATTTAATGGCTCTCGAATTCGACTCCAAATTAAACTCAAATTTGGCTCATCTTGTTCCCGTAAAACCCAACGTAGCAAAACATAATATAGTTGAATCGGTTTTGTACAGGTACGAGCTAAGTCATACAAACAATCATCAGCTTTTTGAATACTGGCTACAGAAACTGCAAGTTTTCCAATACATCTAAGTCGCTGAAGAACTTCTTCCGCATCGTCGCGGGTATATTGCCCATTTTTTAGCAATGATTGAATACTTGCGGGAATTCCTTCTACTCTTCCGTAAACATTATCAAATGCTTCTACTTCCAAATTTCCACTTAAATTAAACGGAAAACCAAATTCTAAAGATAAAGAAAGCTCTAAGGCTAACCGCAGCGATTTAAGCAAAGCAAGACTTGTATTTGCATCTCCCCAAACTAAAGGAATAATCACGGTTGAATGAACAAAATCTGGACGTTTCGGAAAAGCAAAACCAACAACTTTATTAGCTTTGAATTCTAAAATATTATCCTTGTATAACTTTAATTCATTAACAGTTACAGTACCTCCGTCGGCATTAGTTGCTGCAAGTTCTCTCAAACATTCTCGCCAAATTCTTAATAATTCTGGAGAAGAACCTTTAGGTAAAGCCAGATGCAAATAAAGCGGTTGTTGTTTTGAATTAGCCGGAAAGTTTGCCCCTACCGTCATTAATTGATAAGCTAAAGCGGCTACAGAATCGCCTTGTCTTTTAGGATCGGAACTGATTCCTCCAGGTAAACGATTTGAAAATGATTGTACTTTTGTACCTGGAGGCATATTATTAGATATTAATTCGTTCGTGCTACTGAAAGTAGAGCCTAAAGAACAACGTTTTCTCGGATTTGCTTCAATATAAGCATTTAAATCATCGCTGCGATTGAGTCGATTACTATTAGGTAAATTTAACATCCTCGTAATAGCATCAACTATCTCCGGAGAAACTTCAGAAGTCCCGGAATTTTGCAAAC
The DNA here is from genome assembly GCA_049649675.1 of Rivularia sp. (in: cyanobacteria). Taxonomy (GTDB): domain Bacteria; phylum Cyanobacteriota; class Cyanobacteriia; order Cyanobacteriales; family Nostocaceae; genus Rivularia. The sequence continues at coordinate 6,444 of JBARZF010000949.1, forward strand.
CTTCTTTTCTTTGTTGTAAAGATTCTCGCAAAGCATCATTAATACCATTCATTCCTTTAACAGCCGCTTTAGCTGCAAATAAAGGTCTACCGTATTGTCCATCGAATGGTTCAAGTGCTATTCTTTGCTGTTCAGAAATCCCCACATGAGTAGCAATTTTAGCCCAAACTTCTTTAGGATTAAACCCTAACTCTCTGTAACTCAAATAAGCAGCTTTTAATCCTTCACTAATTGCAAACTCTTCTGCATTGCTCACTGGTATTAAACCTAATTCTTCTGCACTTTTAACAGCATCCCCACCAGCTTTTTCCTTCCATTTCGTAATATCCTTTGTAGTCTTATCTAACTTAAAACCAGCCTTCTTTTTCTCTAAAAGAGCATTTACATTGATTAAAACTTGATCAATATTCTGCTGAATCGCTTCTGAAGAAACCTTAATTCCATCTTTGGTTGCTCTTACTAGCTGTTCAATATTGCCACCAAAAACCCGATTGATTTTAGCCTGCCAAACTTCAGCTATTTCATTTGTTAAATCTACTGCTGGTAAAATTTCTCCTTCAAAAAGTTCACCATCGGGAAATATTACTAAAGGATTCAAACCATGCTTGATCAAAAGCTCTTCACAAGCACCTAATAATAACGAGGTAATATAACCTTTATTTTCAGAAAACTTGATTCTCAAAAAATTACAAGGTCTTTCAAATGCAACGGTTAACTCATTTTCAACCTTACGAAAGCGCTGTGACTCCGGAATTCCTAAATCAAACAGATCGGCAGCAGTTAACATTGCAGCCCATCTTTCTATGTCGTCATCTTCCGGTAAGAATCTCGCACCATCGCTAACATTATGTCCAGAATGACGCTCAATTAATTTTCTCGCTAACTCCAAATCCTCATCTGTCACCACAAAACTTGATACACAAGCTTTCTCTAATTCCGCTCGCAAGAATTCTTTATCTCTGGCTAGAGTTTTAACATTCCTTCCTTGAGAATCTAACTTATTCAAATCATGAGTAGCTCCCGTAGCTAGTATCACACCTCGTTTATCTTCTGGAACTCCAGCGATACGACTAACTGTCAAAATCAACTGACAGACTGAATCTAAATGCTCTGCAAGAGTAGTTCCTTTTCTGACACCATATTGATGGTGGGCTGCATGACGCTCGTACAGTTGAGGTCTAATTTCGCTGAAATAACGTTCTTCCAGAGTTTTTGGAGAACGGTTAAAGAACCGATTACGCTTGGACATATGCAATTGTGTGGTAAATGCACAATCTAGTTTGACTGGAAAAAGAAACACTTGGAATTAGTGTTTTTACGGTTATTTCGCATTTGAGAGACTTTTACTAATTGATGGCTTAAGTGCTTTATCCAAATAACCAAAGTAAATTTATACTCATAGCCTAGAAGCTAGGAATATTTGTGACTGCACTTACCTGCTCTCATTTAACTTGTAATTACAATTATAATATTACATATATTAATTCAAAGTGCAAGTGGATTTAACGGATGGCAAGAAAAAAAGAAACAATTACACTGTCAATTCCGCCAGGAACTAGAGAAGAATTGGAGGAAATAGCCCGCAATTTAGGAATCTTCTGGGGGAAATCTCCCAGTATTTCTGGGCTGTTAGTAGCGATCGCACAGAAAGAATTTGAGGTAGGAGAACCTTTTTGCTTGAACTCTACACAGGAAGGAGCATTACAAAGAGCTATTCGTTCGCTTAACGATTCTGGTTACGCCGGTGAAGCTCAAACCCTTTCTAGACTTCTATTAGAGCGAGGAGATTTAAACAACGCAATGCGTCAATCAATTTTGAAACAGGTAGGTAAACCTAATGAGCAGTGGCGCAATATGGTAGAGCAAAATCGTCAGAGCAAGCAATCTTTTCAGTTACTTTATACAAATGCTCAACAAGAGGATTTTGCATTTACAGTTCGTTATGCAGAAACTTCTTTTGAAGAGGAGAAGGGATTTTACTTAAATATTTGGTGTGATGAAACTGAAGATATTAAAAATCCTGAATACCCAGAACTCATACATAATCGGTGTTTACGCTTCGATCGGGTGAAAACCATCTTACCTGTTAAAGGACGATGGCGAGATGAAGGTTTGGATTATCTAGAAGTACACTTACACTTTTTGCGCGGGATGGTAAAAGCTTATGAGCCTAAGAAATTTTCTATAAATCAAGATATCAGCAATGAAATTGTTGACGATGTACGTCAAGTAATAAGAAAAGTAGCAAATCCCTTCTGGTTAATCCGAGAAGTCTTCCGCTACGGCAAAGACTGCGAAATCATCTCCCCCCCAGAAGTGCGATCGCGCTTCCGAGAAAATCTCAAATCCCTCTGCCAAGCCTACGATTTAGAAATAAAGGAAGAGGATTAATTTGTTAATGCGTTAATTTGTAGAGACGCGATATATCGCGTCTCTACA
>JBARZF010000950.1:0-6400 GCA_049649675.1 Rivularia sp. (in: cyanobacteria)
TGGGTTTGGGTTTAAATACAACAAAAGTCAATGCTCAAACTCATTTCCCTTTTGAAGCTACTTACAAAACACAAAGCGTTTTTGAACCGATTCAAGGTAACGTATTTAAGTCCACTGTAACAGCGGAAAGTACCGATGCACCCTATGGCTTAACTAAATTTGTAAAAATGAATTACATTCAAAGAAATGATGATGCAGGAGTGCAAACAATAGTTGCAGATGCGACGGATTTGGGTATAGAAGGATTACCAATTCTCTCGGACACATTTTTTGGCAGCGGTGACGATAAATTGTTTGCAACCACTACTGGTACTGTTACACAAAACTTTGAAGATTTTACAACATCGATTTCCGGTACTACAACTATTGTCGGTGGTGAAGGCAATTTTGCAGGTGCGACAGGGACTTTAACACTTTCGGAAAATACCATTTTTGACCCAAATGCAACAACGGAACCTACTACTACAGGTACAGCAATCTTAGATGGTTCCTTTACAGTACCTCAAAAAGTTCCAGAAGCGGGGAATAGTAAGACAATATTTGGTATAGGAATGATTGGTGCTGGTTTATTATTGCATAAACGTCACTATTTCATCGCTAAGTAATTCTTAGCAATAAAAATAATCGACTCGTATTAGTTTTTCTAACAAAGTAATATTATGAATAATGTGATAACTATCAATAAAATAAATATGCTAACTAAGCCCCGGCACATACTTGATGAAATAGTCTCGCATAAAAGGCAAGAAGTTGCTCAAATGCGATTGGAATCACCTTTAGCTGAGGTACAGGAAAAACTAAAAGATGCGCCAAAAGTACGGGATTTTTTAAAGGCTTTGAAAGATAATTCTCATTATCCTAGTTTGATTGCCGAAGTAAAAAAAGCATCACCTAGTAAAGGGATTATTAGGGAAGATTTTGATCCAATAAATATAGCTCAAGCATATGAAAGAGGCGGCGCTGCTTGCCTTTCAGTTCTTACCGATGAAAAGTTTTTTCAAGGTAGTTTTGAGAACCTACGTAAAGTTAGAAAAAGCGTAGAATTACCGTTATTATGCAAAGAATTTATTGTCGATTTATATCAAATATATTTAGCTAGAACTGCGGGTGCCGATGCAGTACTCTTGATTGCAGCTATTTTATCTAACGTACAGTTAAAAGACTTTTTGCGGGTAATTCACAGCTTAAAAATGACAGCTTTGGTAGAAGTCCATACCGCTTCAGAATTAGATCGAGTGTTAAGACTTCCTGACGTGAAGTTAGTAGGGATTAACAACCGCAACCTCAAGAAGTTTACCGTAAATTTAGCCAATACAGAAGAATTGATTTCTCAGAGAAAGCATCTATTACAAAGCTATGGGATTACCGTTGTCAGCGAATCTGGTATATACACACCCGACGATTTAAATTTCGTAGATAAAGCTGGCGCTCGTGCCGTTTTGGTAGGAGAATCTTTAGTTAAGCAACCCGACGTGGAAGAAGCGGTGCGTCGGCTGCTTGGGTAAGTGATGGGGTTCGGGGGAGATGGGGTTCGGGGGAGATGGGGTTCGGGGGAGACAAGAAGAATTTTAACCTTTGACCTTAGTAACAACTAACAACTAACAACTAACAACTAGCAATTAATAACATGGCTGCAATATCTCAACGTTTTGAAGAATTAAGAAAATCGAATACTTGCGCTTTAATTCCGTTTATTACTGCGGGAGATCCAGATTTAGAAACTACGGCTAAAGCACTGAAAATTTTGGATAAAAATGGTGCTAGCTTTATTGAATTAGGGGTTCCTTATTCCGATCCTTTAGCAGATGGCCCGGTAATTCAAGCTGCTGCTACTCGTGCTTTGGCAAAAGGTACGAAGCTGGATCATGTTTTACAGATGTTAAAGACATTAACTCCCGAATTACAAGCACCGATTATTCTATTTACTTATTACAATCCCATCTTGAATTTAGGGATTAAAGAGTTTTTAGCAAAAATTGCTGAAGTTGGAGTTAAAGGTTTAGTAGTTCCCGATCTACCTTTGGAAGAAGCTGAAAATTTGATACAGTCAGCCCAAGAATTCGGAATTGAATTAACTTTACTCGTAGCTCCTACCAGTTCTAAAGATAGAATCAGCGCGATCGCCAAACAATCTCAGGGTTTTATCTACCTTGTGAGTGTTACCGGCGTTACCGGAGTACGTACAAATTTAGAAGGTCGAGTCGAAAACTTATTGCAAGATTTGCGCGGCACTACAAACAAGGCGATCGGTGTTGGTTTCGGTATTTCCGGTGCGGATCAAGCAACTCAAGCCAAGGATTGGGGTGCTGATGCAGTAATCGTTGGTAGCGCATTTGTAAAACGATTAGCAAACGGTACTCCTGAAGAAGGATTGCAAGCACTCGAAGCACTTTGCAAAGAACTTAAAGCTGCAATCTCTATGGAACAGTTAGCAGTTAGCAGTTAGCAGTGACCAGTCATGGGTTAGGAGTTAGGAGTTAGGAGTCTAATTATTCTTCCTTACCTCCCTACTCTTCCCCCTCTCCCCCCTCTTCAAATTTAAAAATTACCTAAAGGATTAAAAAAAATGGTCAGTACTCCAGATATCAGTACCAAAAGTTCATCAGTTGCTCGTCCCGATAGTTTGGGAAGATTCGGTAAATTCGGTGGAAAGTACGTTCCCGAGACTTTAATGCCAGCTTTGCTTGAGTTGGAAACTGCTTATGCTAAGTATCGTGAAGATGCAGATTTTAAAGCTGAATTAGATGGTTTATTGCGGGATTATGTGGGAAGACCTAGCCCGCTATATTTTGCAGAACGTTTGACACAACATTATGCAAAACCCGACGGTACGGGGGCGCAAATTTACTTAAAACGTGAAGATTTAAATCATACCGGCGCTCATAAAATTAATAATGCTTTGGCTCAAGTATTATTGGCTAAACGCATGGGTAAGCAAAGGATTATCGCTGAAACCGGAGCCGGACAACACGGTGTTGCAACAGCTACAGCTTGCGCTCGTTTTGGTTTGAAGTGCGTGATTTTCATGGGCATTCACGACATGGAAAGACAGGCCCTCAACGTATTTCGGATGCGGTTGATGGGAGCGGAAGTAAATCCGGTAGAAGCTGGAACCGGAACTTTAAAAGATGCAACTTCCGAAGCAATTCGCGACTGGGTAACTAATGTAGAAACAACACACTACATTTTAGGTTCCGTTGCGGGGCCTCATCCTTACCCAATGTTGGTACGCGATTATCATGCCATCATCGGTACGGAAACTCGCAATCAATGTGAGGAAAAATGGGGTGGATTGCCCGATATTCTTTTAGCTTGTGTCGGTGGTGGTTCCAATGCAATGGGACTATTTCACGAATTTGTTAACGACGAATCCGTGCGTTTGATTGGAGTTGAAGCAGCCGGTGAAGGTGTAGGAACCGAAAAACACGCCGCAACTTTGACTAAAGGAAGAGTCGGAGTATTGCACGGTGCGATGAGTTATTTGTTGCAAGACAACGACGGACAAGTTATCGAAGCGCATTCAATTAGCGCCGGTTTAGACTATCCCGGAGTTGGCCCCGAACACAGTTTTCTCAAAGATATGAATCGCGCTGAATACTATAGCGTTACCGATGAGGAAGCTTTAGCAGCATTTAGAAAGGTTTCTGAATTAGAGGGAATTATTCCCGCATTAGAAACCGCTCACGCTTTTGCTTATCTAGAAAAACTCTGTCCTCAGCTAGATGGCAGCCCTAAGTTAGTTATCAACTGTTCCGGTAGAGGTGACAAAGACGTGCAAACCGTAGCTAAAGTAATTAATCTTTAGTGAATAATTCGAGTGAATTAAATTACTCTTCTTTCCCACCTTGAAATAAATTTCAAGGCTCATAAGCGAAGTGCGTTGAAACGCACTGAACCCATTACCTAGTCTGATTTATCAGACTTTGGTTATGAGCCTGGGAATTTATTCCAAGGCGGTTTACTGAGGCTTCCCTGTTCCCTTCCCTATGTTCCTCAATTAATCGTAAAAAAAAGCAAATTTATAAATATTTTCAGTACGCTTTATATTTTTCTTAGTGAATTATTAATCCAAAATCCAAAATCTAAAATCTAAAATCCCATGACTCAAACCGCAGTTAACAATTCCCAAGCAGCCGATACTTCTCGGTGGTCTACTTTATTGCAACAGCTACTAAATAAAGAATCTCTCAGCGTCAATCAAGCTACTGAATTAATTGAAGGATGGCTAAACGATGAAATTCCCCCGGTACTTTCTGGTGCGATTTTAACTGCAATTCAAGCTAAAGGAGTCTCACCAGAAGAATTGGTGGGTATGGCTAAAGTTTTGCAATCTCAGTCTTTAGGGGGAATCGAAAATAAAGAATCTGCGTTCCCATTGATAGATACCTGCGGTACAGGTGGAGATGGTGCTTCCACTTTTAATATTTCCACTGCCGTTGCTTTTGTCGCTGCTGCTGCTGGAGTTAAGGTTGCCAAACACGGTAATCGTTCGGCTTCTAGCAAAACTGGTTCCGCTGACGTACTGGAAGCTTTAGGTATAAATCTTCAAGCCGATCCCAAAAAAGTACGGTCTGCGGTTGATGAGATTGGCGTGACATTTTTGTTTGCTCCGGGCTGGCATCCGGCTTTAAAGCCTGTAGCTCCTTTGCGGAAAACTCTCAAAATACGTACTATTTTTAACTTGCTTGGTCCTTTGGTAAACCCGATGAATCCGACGGGACAAGTTATCGGTGTATCCGATCCGTTTTTAGTGCAAACAATGGCTCAAGCTTTATCTCAATTAGGGATTCGTCGAGGAATTGTCATTCACGGACGAGAAAGGTTAGATGAAGGGGGTTTGGGTGATGTTAATGATGTGGCGATCTCCGAAAATGGGCAAGTAAAATTATTGGAATTGACGGCAGAAAAATTAGGCTTAACTCCGGCACCAATCGGAGCCTTAAAAGGTGGAGAAGTCAAAGAAAACGCCGATATTTTGCAAGCTGTATTGCAAGGAAAAGGCACCCAAGCACAACAAGATGTAGTTGCTTTAAATACAGCATTAGCTCTAGAAGTTGGCGAAGCTATTGATGATGGAAAAGATATTTTAGAACGTTGTACTAAAGGTGTAACTATTGCTCAAGACGTTTTAAAAAGCGGTGAAGCTTGGACAAAATTAGAACAGCTTGCTGAATTTTTGAAGTAAAAAATAATTAGGGATAGGGGATAGGGAATTGGGCATAGGGCATTGGGAGTTATAAATTGTGACTTCTTACCTTTAACATGCAGACCCTTGACCTTTGACCTAATAACTATACTTCTTAATTAATTTTATTTAACCTATATTTAATGAAACAATTATTTATTTCTATTTTATAAAAGATAAGATTTTATTTTCTATTAATAAAATTCCGCCAGTGTATGGTGTAGTTCGATATTTTACATCAACTACGATGTGGTGTATCAAAAAAAATATCTAAAGAAACGAAAGAATCATCAAAACATTATTCATAGTATTTAACATATAAATCAATTACTCTAATATGTAGGCGTTAGGGAAATAAGTTTTAACGTCAAACTTAGGGAATATCTTTATTATTGTTTTTTGCATTTGGCATCTTCACTCGAAAACAATGTTTTAGATATTTACCAATCTACCAAGCTATAAGATATTCAAGCATTATTGTTAGGAAGTTGTCAATAAATAGTAGTTAAAAGAAATTAGGAAACCTAGATATTTTCTTTCCTAATTAGCTTAAAAATCAACATAGGAGAATCATTCTTAATGGCAGAAGATACAAATCTAAATAGTGGCGGTTCATTTGGCGGCGGAGACATGGACTTAAGTGAAAGTGTTTTCGCTCCTCTGTTTGACTTGCCAGGTATAGATAGTGCCGAAGATATATTCGGCAATATTGGCGCTCCCACTGGAAACTCTACAAATAATCAAGGTAATTCATCAATGGAAGAAACAATGGACGGAAATAATATGCAAGGTGGTAGCGAAAACGTGAATATAGGTCCGTTTAATCGCTTGCTCGATATACAGGGTGCAGATGGAGAGAATTTAGGACCACAAGATATATTCGGAAACCTTGGTGGTTCCGGTGGTTCTCCAGAAGGTGGCGGCGGCTTTGGTGGTGGTGAAGGTGGTGAAGGTGGTCCTCCTTCAGATATCGATTTTGATGAACTACCTTACGGTGGCAATCCTTTCGCTGGAGATAACTTCTGGACTATTTTTAATGGAGGCGTAAACCCTGCTGACGCTGCTTCCGGCGGCTCTCCAATGGGTGGCGGTGACGAAGTTACTGGCGGCGGCATGGGTGGCTTCGGCGGCGGCATGGGCGGCGGCGGAAATCCATTTGGCGGCGGCGACATGGGTGGCGGCGACATGGGCGGCGGCATGGGCGGCGGCATGGGC
>JBARZF010000951.1:0-2691 GCA_049649675.1 Rivularia sp. (in: cyanobacteria)
AACTAGTCTCGATAAACACGGATTTGGCGGCTCTACTTCTACTCACTGTGGTGGGTTTAAGCAACTGTCGAAGGTGAAGTGTAAGAAACCTCGTCCATCGTCTTAGATGGGCGGGGTAGTTCATTAAATGGCTGAAGTGAAATTGACTAATGTCGAGCAACCCAGCTAAATCAGCAAGTTTAATATCTCGATCTAAATGTGCATCGATATAATCTAAAATTTGCTGTAATTGATGCAGTGGCAAACCACCCTCATAAGTTGGTAACTGAGGTTTGGTGGCTGCGTAGTGTTTGAGTAAATTGACCGCTAAGACGTTAGTTAACGAATCAATATATAGTCCGTTGGCTGAATTTTGTTGTTGCAATTCTGCGAGTAGCATCATCCCGATTGCTTCAATTTGCGGACTCTGAGTCCGAAATTCTGGTATTAATTGTAGTCGGTTTGGGTCTTTTGCTAAAGTTTCTCTGGCGACGTTTTCTATTAATCGAGTTTTTAGCCGAATTTGTAAGTAATTATCGTAACTATCCCATCGAGCAAAAAAAGGTGTATTTGCGGGTGTTATAGACATGTATCCTTGCCCAAATAACCCCGTGTAGCTTGTATCTCCCTGGATTTGCAGCAAGCGAACGGGACGAGGAGACAGAGACAAACTTATGACATGTTCATCACGGAAAAGACAATTACCCTCTCCCGCAGGATGCGCGAATTTTTGAACTCGAATATTTTCCCAGGATTGAACTAAACAAGATGTTACAGCTTTTTTCATCGCAAGAATGTGAAAGTATCGCAAGAATTGGATAGTTGAGCATTGATAGTTTCCCTAAGCTGAAAGACTAATTAATCAAGAGGAACCCAAAAGATGAATTTACTTATTTTCGGAGCTACAGGAAGTATAGGTAGTCTGGTTGTTGAGCAGGCACTTGAACAAGGACATATTGTAACTGCTTTTGTACGCAATCCTGCAAAGTTGAACATCAAACATGCAAATCTCAAAGTTGTTCGAGGGGATGTCATGGATACCAAATCTGTGGAGAAAGCGGTACAAAATCAAGAAGCAGTGGTTTGCGTATTGGGAGCAGGTAAGAAAATGTTAGGAACAATTCGCTCCCAAGGGACGAAAAACATTATTAACGCAATGGAAAAATTGGGTATCCGACGCTTTATCTGTCAATCAACCCTTGGTGCGGTCGTTAGTTGGGAAAATCTCAACTTTTTTTGGAAGTATATCATGTTTGGATTGCTCTTGCGAAAGGTATTTATAGACCATGAAAAGCAAGAGGATTATGTTAAGCAAAGTAAATTAAACTGGACTATTGTTCGTCCCGGAGCATTTGTTGATGGGGAGCAAACTGGTAACTATAAACATGGCTTTTCGGGAGACGATAAGACATCGAAACTGAAAATCTCCCGTGCTGATGTAGCTGATTTCATACTAAAGCAAGTCACTGACAATTCCTATCTTCGCAAGACACCAGGTTTGTCCTATTGAAAGTTTAACAATTGATCCAATGTATATTTATAAGGAACATTATGACAACTTTTGAAAACTTACGTTTTTATCTGATGCTTGTGACTGCTATCGGTAGCGCACTCACCGGGGGGATATTCTATGCATTTTCCACCTTTATCATGAAAGCTTTGAGTCAACAACCAGTAGCAGGCGGTATTGCCACAATGCAATCTATCAATATCACCGTTATCAATCCTTTGTTTATGGTGGCTTTCTTGGGAACTGGTATATCCTGCATATTGATTACAATTCTCTTGCTGCTACAGTGGCATCAACCTGGTGCAATTTATTGGTTAGCGGGTACCTTGTTTTATCTAATTGGTACAATTGGCGTGACCATTGCCTTTAATATTCCTTTGAACGATGCTCTGGCTGCTCTCGCGCCAAAAAGTGCCGAAGCAGCAACGCTATGGAAAATATATCTCACTGATTGGACATTTTGGAATCACATTCGCACGGTAGCAGCAATTTTGGCCGCAGCATTACTTACGATTTCCCTTTCTTTGGGAAAGGCGTGTAGATTGGGTTAAGCTCCATAAATCAAAATCTTTGAGAGAATATCTGAAAATGTTGGGTTACGACGCTATGTAGATTTTTAATTAAAACCCCAAATCATCGTCATCGTCTAACCCAACCTACATTTTTGTTGCTCTGGTGTAAGTTGAGCGATGATTTAATTTACGGATATAGAATTTTACCAATAACAATTCAAAACAAAGTATTCCCCATTGGAAAGCCCGAATTTAGATTTGAGTAAATTGCTTAAAATAAGTATAGGAATTGAAATGGGTAAGGTTTTAAGGTAATTAAAGTGCGTTTTAACGTACTTTGTATAAAAGCAGGAATTTGGGCTTAACGACATTAGTACCGCTTGGCGGAAGTAAGAAGTAAGAAGTAAGAAGTAAGAAGTTTGATTCAAAGGGCTTTTCAGCCATTTTTAATGGTTGCCTTATTTACGCCGACTTGTACTAGTCCAAGATGTAACTTGAAAATAGACTAAGAACATATAGTCATTCAATCAATATATTATTTCTACCCCCTCTACCCCCTCTAACCCCTCTACCCCCTCTACCCCCTCTACCCCCTCTACCCCCTCTCCCCTTGTCCCCCATCACCCCATCCCCCCATCACCCCTTCATCCTCTCCCCCAAAGCTTCCCTCGCGTGTTCTCTATCGTCGAA
>JBARZF010000952.1:0-12016 GCA_049649675.1 Rivularia sp. (in: cyanobacteria)
TTTCCTATCTAAACCAGTAATTTCATTAATCAAACCGGATTTCTATTTGTAAAATAAATGACAGAAATACAGCTTAATTATTGATATAGTAATTTCACTAAAAAAATAAGTTCGATTTAGTACAAAGCTTTGAAATTAAGTAAATTATATTAATGCTAGTTTGAGTCTAATCAAAATTAAATTTTTAGTTGGAATAGCTCGTTTAACTAAACATAATTTACTTGCATAATGTCAAATGCCAAACATCATAACTAGCCAATTATTGGTACAATGGCTTCATCTTAGTTCTTTGAGTGAACTGCCGACTGTACATTAAAAGACCGTAGAATTTACCGAATGCTACTTTAGGTCTAATAAAAATTAAAATAAAGGCATAGATAAATAAACGAACTAATCTAATCGTAAAAATAAAATCATTAGTATATCTTTCTAAAGTTAAAAGATAACTGTAGGTACTATGCCTCATTTTCTGAGAAACATATCTATTAGTAATTGATGAAGGCTGGTGTAGTACGCCAAAGTCTTTAGTTACTGCAATTAAATAGCCTTGATTTGCATAGCGTCTACAAAAATCAAAATCTTCGTAATAGAGAAAATAAGCATCATCAAATTGCGGACAATCATAAAAATTACGTAGATTAACTATTAGACTACACCCGGAAACCCAATCGCAAATAATATAGGGAGCATCTGTATTTGTTAATAAATCTTCAGTCTTAATTTTTCCGGTTTTAGCAATAAAGCTTCCTCCAGCAAACCAAATTTCATCTTTCGGGGTATGAATAATTGTACCGAGAATGGAAACTTCTGGATGTGACTGAAAAAATCGATTTATTTTTTCTAAAGAATTATCTAATAAATAGGCATCTGGATTAATAATCCAAACGACTGAAGAGGAATCTTGGCTATAAATCGACTTCATGCCATAGTTACAGGCGCGGCCAAAACCCATATTGTATCCAGCATCGAGAACTTGGACGGATTCATTCTTAAGCTCTCTAATAGAATCATCTTCAGGCGAGTTGTTGACGATAAGAGTCTTATACTCAATACTTCGATCGATAGGTAGCGAACTGATTAATTTGGCAATCAGTTCAGTGGAATAGTAGTTAACGGTTAAAAAATAAATCACGATAGTTCTATTTGACAGTCGTCACCAATCATAAATCGCAAGGCTTTAGGACGACGGGGTGCAAGTGTTACCTGCGCCCTTTGCCCTATTAAACTATCAATAATTCGTTGATGAATTCCGGATATCTTAGCACCTTGCAAAACTACACTGTGTTCTAACTCGGTATCTACTAAAGTGGATTCGTCAGCAATGCTGGTATAAGGGCCAATAAAACAATTCTCTAAATGACAATTATCTCCAATAATTACGGGGCCGCGAATCGTACAGTTAATAAGTTTTGAGCCGGAGCCAATTTGTACTCTGCCAATTACTTGACTTTGGCTATCTACAACTCCCTCAATCAATGTTTGTAGGCTGTTATCAAGAATTAAACGATTAGCTTCTAATAAATCGTCTTTTTTCCCTGTATCTAGCCACCAACCCTCAAGCTTACAGGCTAACACCTGCTTTTTCTGACTAATTAAATATTGAATAGCGTCAGTAATTTCTAATTCACCCCTTGCAGAAGGTTTAATACAGGCAATGGCTTGGTGAATAATTTCAGAAAAGAAGTAAACCCCTACCAAAGCCAAATTGGAAGGAGGAACCTTTGGTTTTTCAATTAGTTCTAAAACTTTTCCACTTTCATCAACTTTAGCAACTCCGAAAGCGCTAGGATTATCAACAGCACGCAATAGTATTAATGCATCGTGGTGTTGCTGTTGAAATTGTTTGAGAAAATAACTTAAGTCACCTTGTTGGATAAGATTGTCACCTAAGTACATTACAAAAGGCGAATCTTTTAAGAAAGATTGTGCAACTTTCACCGCATGAGCAAGTCCTGCTGGTTGCTCTTGTAAAATGTAGGTGATACTAGCTCCGAATTTATCCCCATTTCCGGTTTTAGCTTTTACTTCTTCTCCAGTCTCTGGTGAAATAATGATACCGATATCAATAATACCGGCTGCTACCATTTCTTCGATGCCATACCATAAAATCGGTTTGTTGGCGACAGGTACAAGTTGTTTTGCTCCAGTGTAAGTAAGGGGGCGCAGTCGGGTACCTTTACCGCCAGAGAGGATTAATGCTTTCATATATTTTGGTGATAGGGCATTGAGAATGGGGCATTGGCAATCAAATTAGGATAAAATTTGCACCGAATAAATCTTTCAACTTTTATAATTCACCTTTTATAATTCAGAACTAACTTGATTGTCGAAACTCTTGAAGCATTTCTCTCAGGCTTTGTCGCCAGTGAGGTGGATAGGATTCCATAAGCGCCGATATTTTGGCGCAATTAAGAACTGAATAGCTGGGGCGTGTGGCAGCAGTCGGGTATTCGGAAGTCGCGATCGGAATGATGCGCTCAATCTTCAAAGGAAAGTCTAATAATCTCGCTTCTTCAAAAATGGCAACAGCAAAGTCATACCAACTGGCTACACCGCTGTTGGTATAGTGGAAAGTGCCACTTTCACAGGGATTCTGGGAAATTAGTAAGGCTATAGTTTGCGCTATGTCTTTTGCCCTGGTGGGAGTACCAATTTGATCGGCGACTATCTTAAGTTCTGTCTTTTGTGCTCCTAATCGCAACATTGTTTTAACAAAATTAGTTTTACCTCCCGTACCATAAACCCAAGCTGTACGCAGAATTATATGGTTGGTACAATTTGACCGAATAGCTTGTTCTGCTGCTAATTTAGTTTTACCGTAAACGCTTAAAGGGTTAGTTGAATCGCTTTCCTGATAAGGGCTACTGGTTTTACCATCGAAAACATAATCTGTTGAAATATGAATCAATAAAGCTCGCAATTTTTCAGCTTCTTGGGCTAGAACTTTCGAGGCTATAGCATTAATTGTGTTTGCTAATTCGGGTTCGCTTTCAGCTTTATCTACGGAAGTATAGGCAGCAGCATTAACGATAATTTCTGGTTGGTGTTGGTTAATTAAGTCCCGGAGGGTTTCGGGTTGAGCAAGTTCTACTACCGGGCGTGCTACAGGTACTAGATTACTGTAGGGTTGAAGAGTTTTTCTTAATTGAGTACCTACTTGACCATTGCAGCCAATTAGCAAAATTGATTTACTCATAATAATTTATTTTGACGATGAAATACTCCCTACATTTTTAATTTACCGTCCTAGTCTATAAATTCTATCCACGTAAAAAAAATCATATATGGAAACGCGATCGCCCATCAATAATTACGCAACAATAATTAAGCAGACAAATAAAAGTTTACATTAGTATTGTTAATCCTAAATATAAAAAAATAAGTTAAGTGTTATTACTCAAGGTATAAATTAAAAGATAAAAATATTACTTCTTTTTAATTTAAATAAAAACTGGAATAAATTATTTTTGAGCGATAGTTTTATAACAATAATGTTGCTTATCAGCTAAAATAATCGATTTCATCTGAATTTAAAGACTTGTAAGAAATGCTTTTTTTTAATTTATTGTTCAGTATATATACGATATTCAGTAGAATTATATAACAATTTAATAGAAAATAAAGCAAATACTGTAATATTAAAGATGTGATGGTTGTAATAAAATTTGCTTATAGCATAATCTAGTAGATAGATAAGTCTTTGGGTAAAGTTTTTAGGCTTAAATAATTATTTTTGGCAGCAAATATATAGAAGGATATAAAAGCAATAGTAATTCTCTATAGCATTATTTGAAATTTTACGGTTAAAGAATATTTAATGTTAAAAAATACTTATCTTTATACCCAAAAGGTTTAGTATTTGTTTACATTAAATTGTTTAAAAATTCTATGAATCGCTTGTAAATAGGTAGTTTTTCAAAAAAAATACCTACCTCCCTAGAAATACTACTTATAGTAGAAGACAAAATTTAGTGTGCTAATCTTGCTATAATTCTTACTTGAATGAATGTTTAATTTTTTCTTAAAATTATAAAACCAAAAGTTTTGTAATTTTAGCCACGTGGTATAGGAACGCTGACGAAAGCAAACGTTTGCAATGTTTTTTTGTGTTGTTCCCTAATAAACCTATGCCTATCAATTTATTTGATGCTAATTTCTATCGCTCAGCTAATTCAGATTTGAATGGCTTAAGCGATAACCAAGCATGGTCGCATTTTAAGAATTACGGTTTGGAAAATGGTCTGGAATTTTCATCATTAGTTGATTTAGATTTTTATCGTGCTAGCAATAGCGATCTAGCTGACTTAAGTAATAGACAAGCTTACGAGCATTTAACGAATTATGGTGTCAGCCAAGGGCGGAAATTCTCTTCACTTGTTGACTTGAATTTCTACCAAGAAAGTAATAGTGACTTAGCTGATTTAAATAACGAAGAACTATTTGAAGATTTGAAAAATCGGGGTATAGCCGCAGGAGATTCCTTTTCACCATTTGTCAGCGTTAGCTATTATTTAGCTGATAATCCTGATATTGCTCAAGCCTTTGGTAATAGCTATAAAAAGGCATTTGATAATTTGGTAATTGAAGGTTTGAATAGCGGCGATTCTTTTTCACCAGCTTTTGATGCACAATTCTATAAAAATGCTCATACCGATTTAGCGGCTATTTCGTTAGATAACGAGCAGCTTTTAGAGCATTTTGTACTTAATGGTTTAAATGAAGGAAGAGCATCAGCACCGGGATTTGATGTAAAGTACTATTTAGACAACAACCCTGAATTAAACGACTTGGGTTTGACTTATACCGATGCTTACGAACACTTTGTAACTACGGGTTTAAGTAACGGACTTGATGCCAGTGGATTTATTGAAACCGACTATGCTGGTAACAGCTTAGAAACCTCTCGTGGAGTAGCTTTAAACTCTGGAGAAATAATTTTTAGAGACTCTATTGGAAACTCCGATCCAAACGATTTTTATAGTTTGAGTTTGAATAATCCCAACAGCAATCTCGAAATAACAATTAACGGATTAAGTGCAGATGTAGATGTGGAATTGTTGAACGGTAGTGGTGAGATTGTGTCTCGTGCAGCCAACAATAGTAACATCAACGAATCACTCAACATTAATAACTTAGAAAGTGGAGACTACTATATTAGGGTTTTCCAAGGAATAGAACTATCTAATAGTAACTATAATTTGAGCCTGTCTGTTACTTCGATAGATACTGAATCTGACGCCATAGTTTTGAATGAATCTGCACCCGTTCCAGCTTCTCCAACTTCTCCCATACCTGAGTCTATAACTGCACCGACCATCGTAAATCCTCTGATCTCCGAAGTTGTTGTATTGACAAATTCTTATCGCACTCAGCATGGTTTGCAGCCTCTGACTTTAAATATCGACCTATCCGAATCTGCTCAAGTACATAGTGAAGATATGGCTTTGAGTGACTTCTTTAGCCATACAGGTTCCAACGGTACTAAAGTTAGCGATCGCACTACCGAGGCAGGCTATGAATCATCTTATGTAGGGGAAAACATCGCCGCAGGCTACATTACAGCCGAAGAAGTTGTCAGAGGATGGATGAATAGTCCCGGACATCGCGAAAATATTCTCAATGCCACCTATACAGAGATGGGAGTTGGGTATCATTACCTGGCAAATGACACGGGAGAAATAAACTACAACACTTATTGGACGCAAGATTTTGGCGCTGTAGTTTAAACCTAAAATTATAAATTTTACTAACATAATGTAGAGACGTGTTATAGCTTTTTTCATTTGGATGCTATAGGAATTCAACCTCACCCTCGTTCCCTCTCCAAAGCATCGGAGAGGGATGTCCACAAGCACAGGGTGAGGTTTTACTGTATTCGACTTAAGGTCAACTGCTATCCATCAAGCAAAAATTTCAGCCATCTTAAAAGATTTACCTGCTGCATCTTTCTCAGAAACAATTGGGCGATCGCTTCTAAGCCAATCAATAGCTAAATCGGTATCGTTCCAAAGGATAGTACGTTCTCCACGAGGTGCATAATAATCTGTAGTTTTGTAAAGAACTTCTGCAACTTCGGAAAGCACCACAAAGCCATGAGCAAAACCAGGTGGTATCCATATTTGGCGCTTATTTTCGGCACTAATTTCATAGCCTACCCATTTACCGAAAGTAGGAGAGCTTTTTCTAATATCTACTGCTACGTCAAATATACTACCAACAACAGCGCGGACTAATTTTCCTTGCGGTTGCTCGATTTGGTAATGTAAACCCCGCAATACATTTCGTTTTGAGTAAGAATGATTATCTTGAACGAAGTTAACATTAATACCTGTTTTATCGGTAAATTTTTTTAAATTAAAAGCTTCAAAGAAAAAACCACGATTATCTTGAAAGATTTGTGGTTCGAGAATTAGAATATCAGGAATTTCAGCAAAAATGATTTTCATTGATTCGTCATAAACTATTCCTGAATTTTTATCTTACTGCTATTTTGGAATAAAATCTAAACAAATAATTTTTAGCTTAGAAAAATAAGAGATTTACCAAGATTTACCAAGTTTTACCAAGTCTACCTCTAAAGCCGTCAAAAGTGCCAAAAGTGCAAGCCCATACTTTGAGTAAAACTAAATCGGGTTCGTAACGTATAACCCTAATTATCATATCTATTAAGCATTTTAATCTATAGACAATACAAAAATGTAACAAGCGCTTATTTGAGTGACGAGTTTCAAAATAAGTATGATTTCTACAGGCATAATAATAACGAGATGGAGAACAAGTAAAAGTTAAAATTTCGTTGTCTATCTTGGATAATCTATCTTTAACTTTAGAATAATTACCAAGACGATGCGGGAATATTGTATTTTTGACTACAATAATTTCGTAATTGAGATGTCTAAACTTCATGCAGTAAGCATAGTCTACAGCATCAAGAAATAAATTATTTTGAGGAAGTCCAACTGATTTAGCTGCGCTTAAATTAACAAGAGAGCCTGAAGTAATTACACCATCACAGCTATAGTAATCTTTTGCTTGAGCATATCCAGTTTTGGGCACAAATTTATAATCTTGAAAAACGTATCCGGGGAATTCTTGCGAGGTATTAATATCAAGTATTTGAGGAGAAATTATGCCAACATTATATTTTTTTACAGATAAGTCTTGATATTTAGCTAATAAAACTTTTAAACTATCGGCTGCTGGTTGACTATCCTGATCGAAAAGCCAAAGAAAATCATATTTTTTATCAATAGCCCATTTAATAGCTATATTTAATCCCCCATCAACACCTATATTTTCGGGGTGAAATTCAACTAGAATATTTTTATCTTTATTTTCAAAAATTATTTGCTTTTCAGAATTGTCTATAATAAATATTTCCGAAATTAAATAACACTGTTTTTTTATTGCATTAATAGTACTTTCAAGTGCTTCAATATCTTGATAAGCTGTAATGTAAGCGGCTACTTTATAATTCAATTTTAATACCATACATTTCAAAGAATATGATTAGTTTTTAATTTTAATAAAAGAGTTTTTAGCTTTAGCCATTGAGTTCGTAATTTCCAAAACTTACTCGATTCCATAGCTACAATTTGATTTTGAGCAAACTGTAGTTCTTGTAGTAACAATTGTGGATTTTCTTCTAGAATGTAAACTCGCTCGCAATATAATTCGTTTTGAGAAAAACCGAATATCATCTCCGATGTCTGATGTTTTTGAGCAAAATCGGCAAACTTTTGACAGAAATATTTCGCAAGATTAAGTGCATATTTATTAGTAGTATTTATCATCGAAGTTGAATGAACTCTATATGCACTAAGAACTTTAGGAACGAATTTGCAAGAATAGTTAGCTTGAGCTAATTTTAACCAAACATCATAGTCATCCCATCCAAACCACCCATACTCAATTAAATCTGTAGAATATCCCCCGACTTTGAGCAATATCTCTTTATTAAATATAGCCATAGCATCAATATAAGGCTGCGTGACTAATTTATTTACATCCCATTCATGAGAAGAGATTCTACCTAATTCTTTTCTTGTATCATTATCAAATTGGCTTATTTCTGCATAAACAGCAGCATATTTACTTGAATTAATTTGTTCGTAAAGAACCGATAGACAGTGAGAATAAATCCAATTATCGGCATCTAAAATAAATATATAAGGAGAATTAGCTTTTTCTAAACCGATATTTCTAGCATCGGCTAAACCAGTATTAAACCATTTTTTTATCAAACATATTGGCAAATCGGATTTTTCTAAATATTCTTCAACAACAGTTGCGGAATTATCAGTTGAACAATCATCAATTACTAAAACTTCAATCTTTTCTGGTAAATTATAAATATCTGAATTAGCGACACTATCCAAACATTCGTGAATATACTTTGAATAATTAAAAAGTGTAATTACAACAGTTATGCAGGGATTTTGACAATTTTTATATGCCCGATTATATTTTAATTCCCAAGGGTTGTGTCCCTTGCTTTTACACAAATTGGCAGCTTGCGATCGCGCTATAACCAATAATCTTTTTTCTTCTAACGTATAATCGGATTGTTTGATTCGTAATGGTTGAGAAATTGGTTTATTTTGATTGTATATATCCTGCTGGAAATATTTTTTTTCTAATTCTTGGTGATTGGCTAATATTTGAGAATGACGATGATTTAATTGTTGTTGATTTATAACTAATTGAGATTGCTTTGCGTGACTAATCATTGTTTAACATCCTCAACTAAAACCTTTAAACTATATGTGTTTGTAGTAAGGGCTTTAGCCCTCTAACACGACATCTTGTTTGCTAGATGAATAACAAGAGAGCATCTTGCTAGTTGGATAAATAACGAGCGAGTATCTTGCTCGCACTACGACATTACTTATCTAGCAAGATGCTCGCACTACGACATTACTTAGCGAGTAAGATGCTTGTACTACGACGTTAATTATCTAGCGAGTAAGATGCTCGCACTACGACGTTAATTATCTAGCGAGCAAGATGCTCGCACTACGACATTAATTATCTAGCGAGCAAGATGCTCGCACTACGACATTAATTATTTAGCGAGCAAGATGCTTGTCTTTCAGACACGCTTCGCTAACGCACTACGAATTCAGCCAACTTTTAAACCTAGAGAATGCTTAAATTTCAACCAGGCTCCACGTAACTTCCAAAATTTACTGGTTTCCATTGCTTCAATAATTTGCTGGCAATGTTCCCATCCATCATGGGCTTGCTGTAGCTTAATTTGATTATCTTCCCATTGCTGCTGTACTTGCTGTAGCCGATTTTTTTCTTGCTCAAACTGTAATTGTTTTTCTTTCAACTGAATTTGTGCTTCTTCAATTAGAAGTTGATATTCTTCAAGTTGATTTTTGACTTTTTTAAATTCAATTTGAGTTTGCTGTAAATTATGTTTTTCTTCTTTCAGTAGTGTTTCAGCCTGCTGTAACTTACCTGAAGTTTGTTCAAATTCTACATTTTGAGCTTGAAGCTCAGCTTTTGAAGTTTGAT
Organism: Rivularia sp. (in: cyanobacteria); assembly: GCA_049649675.1. Taxonomy (GTDB): domain Bacteria; phylum Cyanobacteriota; class Cyanobacteriia; order Cyanobacteriales; family Nostocaceae; genus Rivularia. The sequence goes on from JBARZF010000952.1 coordinate 9,523, forward strand.
ATTCTATTCGCAGATTTTCTAACTCAGTCTGCGAGTTATTTAATTGCTCAACAACTTCAAAATACTCCTTATGTAAATTTGTATATTTATTTTCTAAAGAAACAGGATATCCTCTAACAACGAATTGCAATGTATCCGCATCTTCATCTTGCTCGATGTCGTGAGTAATATTGTTGTCGAAATGATTTTTATCAATAGCTGGAATTAAATCGGAATTCGAGTAAATAGGTAACTTTGTTCGCTCTATTACGTCTATTAAATATCCCGAATCTTCAAATAATTGCTCGACTGTTTCACGAGTAAAAAATCGTAAATGGGTATTATCTAAAATCCCAAGTGGTTTATATTCAAAATTCCCTTTTAATAAAGCAAGCCTAATTGCTCCATGAGCTATGTTAGGAATAGAAGCAATAACATATCCTTGAGGCTTTAATATATTACGAGTTTCTTCTAATACCTTCCAAGGATTGCGGAGATGTTCTAAAATATCGCCAAATATAGCTATATCGAATTTTTCTTTTGATATTTTTTCTGATAAAGTATCATTTAAAGATACAAAATCTAAATCAGCAACAATCACTTCATCACAATAATTTTCGGCAAATTTTGCAGCTTTAGAATTAATTTCTATCCCAGTAACTTCACAACCTCTATTAGTAAGTAAGCGAGCGAAATAACCTGTAGCACAGCCAAAGTCAATAACGCGCTTGTTTTTTCCTACCAATGACAGCATTTTCTTCAAGCTGCTGTTGTCATCTAAATCTGTTTCTGACAAATTTACTAATGAAGGATAATCTTTTTCCAAGTCGGCATTCATAATACTATGCTCTTGTCGGTAACTTTTGCTGTATAAACTTCGCGCATTTAATTTTGATTTTCCTAACGAGCAAGATGCTCGTACTACAAAATTTAAGCTTTTTAGCTTACCTTTACGCTTATTGGTGTATCAACTAAAGCATGAATCCGCTTACCCGTATCTGGCGGCAATACCTGAAAAACTATGGCGTTATCAATCCAATCAAATGTCATCGCTGTATAGTTTTCCGCACCAGCTACCGTTAAACTATACGAGCTTGGACGTAATGGTAATTTAAATGTAAATTCAATTTGTAAATTACTTTCTGCTGCTAATTTACCAATAGGTTGATTTTCTTCAATCGTATTACTACCAATTAGTTCGTTTCCATTTTTATCGCAAACGAAGAATCCGATAATGCAGCCCTGTAACTGTTGATAAACCTTGATTTCAACAACTAATTTTACTTGTTCGTTGAATCCGAAAATAGGACTTTCATCCGCTTCATCTCCGCTTTGATGAAATAGCTTTACGCTTTCAATCAGTGCTTTACGATTTCCCCTGCGAGTTTTTTGAACTGAAGAAGATTGCTTTAGAAAATGATTATTTTTCTCGCTTTGTTGATTAGTTCGGGATTTTTGATTGGGTAGAGATTTTTGATTAGGTAGGGATTTTTGATTGGGTAGAGTTTTTTGATTGGGTAGGGATTTTTGGTTAGATTGAGTTTTTTTATTTGATAGGGAGCAAGATGCTCCCACTACCATTTTTATTGAATCATCATCAATATCATTTTCAGAAGTAACCAATCCCAATTCGCTTTCTGTCACTAACTTCATGTATTTAATAATTACATTGTTTGGAGTACCAGAAGCGTAAATCTTACCAGCATCAATCATTACAGCCGAATTGCATAACGTTTTAATTGCACCAGAATCGTGAGAGACAAATAACGTGGTTACACCAGAATCCATCATGCTTCGCATCCGTCGCATACAGCGGTGCTGGAATACAATATCCCCAACGGCTAAAGCTTCATCTACAATTAAAATTTCCGGCTCAACATTTACCGCTACCGCAAAAGCCAAGCGAACAAACATTCCACTAGAATAAGTTTTTACAGGCTGCTCGATAAAATCACCGATATCGGCAAAAGCGGCGATATCATCAAACTTATCTTCAATTTCTTGTTGATTTAACCCTAATAATCTGGCGTTAAAAAACACATTTTGCGTTCCCGTAAACTCCGGATTAAAACCGCTTCCCAACTCTAAAAGTGCCGATACCCTACCCTTGACAACTACCTCCCCTGCGGTTGGTGTTAAAGTACCTGCAATAATTTGTAGCAGCGTACTTTTACCGGAACCATTGCGCCCAACAATTCCTACTGTTTGTCCTTTTTCTATCTCTAAATCAACATCTTGTAACGCCCAAAATTGCGAGGTTCTACTTTTATTAGGTAGTAAAATTTCCTTTAATCTATCTACCGGATGAGCATACCTTTGGAAGCACTTTGAGACTTTTTTCAAAGAGATTGCAATGTCTTCACTCATGATGAAGGCTACTTATTATAAAAACCCACACTTTAACGCTACCACCCTGTTTGAAGCTTGTTAAAATGCTGCTGTAGTGCCGTTTTTTAATTATTCCAGTCGATTGTAAATAGTTTTATTTTATTTAAGTTGCCAATTTGCCGAATTG
>JBARZF010000953.1:0-3260 GCA_049649675.1 Rivularia sp. (in: cyanobacteria)
ATGTAGAGGGGGAGATGGGGGGATGGGGAGCTAGGGTTCGGGGGTTCGGGGGGATGGTAAGCCACTGCGTTGCGCGGGAACAAGCGCGTATAGCGTTCATTGGCGCAACCCGAAGGGGGAGATGGGGAGTTAGGAATTAGAAATTAGGAGTCAGGAGTTTGGAATTATAAACTGTTCACTGATAACTGATAACTGATCACTGATAACTGAATGCAGCGATCGCCAATGCACCCCAACCGGCGATATATGCTGCACCACCTAGTGGTGTTATGGCTCCTAAGATTTTAATGTCGCTAATCGCTAGTGCGTATAAGCTTCCGGAAAAAATAAATGTACCGATGATAAATAACCAGCCACTGGCGATTAAGGCTGTTGACGGTGATTTGCTTTGAATTAACAAAATTGCAACTAGTAACAGCGCTAAAGCATGATACATCTGGTAGCGAGCGCCGACTTCAAAGATTTGCAGTGCGCGATCGCCCTTGTTTTCTTTCAAAGCGTGAGAAGCGAAAGCCCCAGCAGCTACGGATAAACCACCGAATACTGCTGCTAGGCTGATGAATATTTTCGTCATGTTACTGAATTGATGAGGAGAGGGGGAGAGGGGGGAGAGGGGGAGAGGGGGAGATAGGGAGACAAGGGGACAAGGAGATAATCTAAAATCTAAAATCTAAAATTCCATGCCCTATTCCCTATTCCCTATTCCCTATTCCCTTTTAAATATCAAAGTGATAGGAGACTGCACCGTCTTCACTTACTTTGAAGTTAGCATTAAATTGTTTGGCTTGGTCGTCTAGGAATTCTCTTGCGGTGGCTGCTGGTAGCTGGGATTGCATGGCGAAGCCTAAAACTGTGATGCGCCCTTGGTTTTCAGCTATCATGCGATAAAACATTGATTGCAAATGCAAATCTATTTGTTGCGCGATCGCGTTTTTTTCTTTTTTCCCCCGACGACGCATTCCCAAGGCTAACCAGCCACCAAGGGCTAAACTAGGTAATCCGAAAATAATTCCATTTACTGCTGTGGTATCTAGCTCTGCTACTGCGTAATGATTGGGATAATCATATTCATCATAAGTACCAGGTGGTATCTGTTTAAACATCAGATGTTTATTTATCATTGCCTGGGCTGATATTGTTGTCAGCATAAACCCTAATGTAATTAACCAACCAGCAGCTAGCTTTTCAGCAGTTTTCATAATAATTTTAAAGTTTTAACTTTAAGATTGATTCTAACCTCACTTTTATAGAAGATTCCAGTAAATAATCATCAAATGATGGCTATTTGTAAGGCGCGTAACTAGATCGACTAGCAATTTTTTTCTATAATCTCGTTTTATCTACTTAATTTTACGTAATGCTGCGTCTAGATTAAAACTTCACATTTCTTAAATATACCCCTCTCTTTGGTAAAGCTATTATGTACACACATATAGGCTCTATCCCCCTAAATCCCCGGCTAAATTGGGGGACTTTAAATCAAGTTCCCCCCAATGTTGCGGGGGGCTAAGGGGGATATAAACGCCCTAACCCGTACCTTTAGAATACTTCTGTGTACGGGTTAGGGTAAGGAGAGGGGAAGGGGTAAGGTTGTTTCTCAATATAAAAGTTCTAAATTCTCATAGGTTATTTCACAGAATAATAAAAAATATTAATTACATATAAAAATAATCTAAAAATAAATTATCTTATGTAGAAACGCGCTTATAAAAGACGTTTCTACAATTTAATTAAAACCTGCACGGTATTAGAATAAATACCTTTGGCTACAGATGAAAGTGATAATAAACACCACCATTATTACTGTGGTCAAAAGTCGCGTTGAATTCATGAGCCTTTGAATCTAAGAATAATTTGGCTTCTTTTCCTGTTACTTCGGCTTCTTTGGCAAAGCGTAATAAGGAAATTTCTCCTCTTTGTTCTTCGACAAGGCGATAAAAAGTAGATTGGAGATGGCTTGTTAGCTGTCTTTGATGTTGCTTTTTCAAGCTCAATATCAGCGACGAACCCAAGCCTACACCGGATAAGCCTAAAGCTAAACCAGCGAAGGCTTTATCTGCCATTTCTTGCTTTTGTTCTTGAGTTGCTTTATGATTATTTGTCGATAATGCCTCCACGGTTACGTGCATGAGAAGAATGGAACTAAATGAGAGTAGCAAACCAGCTGAGACTTTTGTGAAAAACTTCATAGAAACACGACAAGATATGATATCTTGCCGCGATCTTAACCTTACTTACGTGTAGCTTCCAGTATGCGGGAAAAGTAAAAGCGCGTGCGCGTCATTGCTTGACGTTGGATGCTAAAGCCGTTTTTTTGCAGAAAATCAACGATATTGGCTTCACGATGTAGATATGCACGGGTGGCTTTACTGGGACCTGGGAAGAAACCTCCGATTTTCTTTAATATACTCAGAGCAAAGGTTTTGGGCGCAAAACTAACTATTATCCGCGATTCTGCGGTGCTGCATAAATGAGATATCATCTCGGCAGCTTTTTCTTGGGGATAGTGGATCAGAACATCCAAGCAAACAACCGTATGATAGTTACCACTCAAGCCTTCTAAGTCTTGCACCGCAAAAGTTGGATTATCAGCGTTTCCTAAAATAGCTTCGGCTCTTTCTCTGCCTTCTTCAACCATTTTTTCGGAAATATCGCTGGCGTAAACCTTGGCTCCGGCTTCGGCTAAAGGTATGCTGAGACTACCTACACCACATCCAGCATCGCATATTGATATTTCTGACAAGTTTTCATCGGCTCTTAACCAGCTAAGTACTGTATCTACAGTCTTTTGATGCCCCTTGCGGATATCAAGCTGCACCGTATTTACTTCACCATTGCCATAAATGCGTCTCCAACGGTCAAAGCCCGTCGAATTGAAATAATCCTTAACAATGGTCTTATCGTCTGTTGCGTTCATAAAAATTAATATTTAACGTTTCCAAATCGAGAAAAGTGCTTATTATCGGTAGAATACAACAATTGAGGACGAGAAAACCGGCGGAAAAAAGCAGAAAACCACAAAATTAGCGCCGCGCATTTGTGGTTTTTGAGAAAAATATTTAGTTATACGCAAATTCTTTTTAAGACAATAAGCGCTGCCAATTTAATTTATTACTTGCTTCATCGTAATTCCAGCGCAGTAAATTACTAGCATTACTCCCTTGAATTCCTGGTAAACCAATTGCCTTTCTAGGTGCAATGGTTGCTAGATTAATAGCCGTTTCTAGGCTACATATTCCCCATTTAACCAAATTTTGTAC
>JBARZF010000954.1:0-1626 GCA_049649675.1 Rivularia sp. (in: cyanobacteria)
GCCCCCATTCTATCAATTCGCCCTATTGTCTTAAGGAAATAGAATTAGCGATTAAGTGTAATAAACGAATTATTCCTTTATTACACGTCGATGAAATTAATCGGGAAACTTGGCAGCAAAGAAATCCTAATGGTACGGATGAGGAATGGGAATTATATAAAGCACAAGGGAAGCACGAGCATTTTAAGAATATGCACCCGATAATAAAAAAGATTAACTGGGTGTATTTCCAAGAGGATAAAAACGATTTTGACAAATCCCTAAAAGATTTAATTGATCTACTTCGTTTGAATGATGATTATGTAGGGGAGCATACCAGGTTTTTAATCAAAGCCTTGGAATGGGAAAGAAATCAAAAGCAAACCAGATACTTGTTAACTGGGGAAGAAAAGCAACTTGCTCAAGATTGGTTAAAAAGACGCTTCAAAGACTCCCAACCACCTTGTCTTCCCAGCGATTTACATTGCGAATACATCACCGAAAGCATCAAGAATGGTAATAACTTGATGACTCAGGTGATGCTCTCCTATGCTAAGGAAGATAAAGCGACAATGGAGAAAATTCGCGCTAGTTTAATACGAGAGGGTATTACGGTTTGGACAAATACCACAGATATTCAGACAGGGAAAGATTTTGTAGACTCGTTTACACGGGGGATTGAAAAAGCCGATAATTTGGTTTATTTACTTTCTCCCAATTCAATCAAATCCAGCTACTGTCAGCAAGAATTGGATTTAGCAGTTAAGTACAATAAGCGGATTATTCCTCTACTGGTGCAAAAAACCGATAACTTAGAATTGCCAGACTCTTTGCGGAATTTACAGTATATCGACCTGACGGATAATACTGACGAAACAGATTATCAACTTGATGAAAGCGGATTACTGAAAATATTACAAGAGGATGCAGCTTACTACAACGAGCATAAAATCCTCTTAACTAGAGCTTTGAAATGGAAAGAACAAAAGGAAAATTTTAGTATTTTACTACGGGGAAAGAACCTGGAGAAGGCCAAAACTTGGTTGAAAGTAGCACAGAAAAGAAGACAGCATCCACCCATTCCATTACAATCAGAATTTATTGAAGCAAGTTCCGAACAACCTCCATTAGATTCCCTGGATGTGTTTATTTGCTACTCCCGTGCTGACTCAGACTTAGCGAGAAAGTTGAATGATGCTTTAGAGCTACAGGGAAAAACGACTTATTTCGACCAAGAAACTATAGCATCGGCAAGTGATTTCTCAGAAGAGATTAAGCAAGGAATTGAAGCGTCCGATAACTTTCTATTTATTCTTTCACCGCATTCTGTAAATTCACCTGATTGTAAAAATGAGGTGGAGTATGCTGCTTCCTTTAATAAACGCTGTATAACGGTGCTGTATCAGCAAATAAATACCAGCGATTTAGATTCAAATTTATCGGATGTACATTGGATTGATTTTAACAGCAACAAAAAAGATTTTAATGCCAACTTTAACCAATTGTTGAGAACCCTTGAAACTGACAGAGAACACGTCCGCAGTCATAGTAAGTGGTCGCAAAGGGCTTTAGAGTGGAAGCAGAAGAATAAAAATGATGACTTATTATTGCGCGGTAGTAACTTTATAGTTGCTCAAAACTGGTTGG
>JBARZF010000955.1:0-23491 GCA_049649675.1 Rivularia sp. (in: cyanobacteria)
AAGCGCTATTACGAACCTTTATTAGCTTTCATAACTTATGACGGAAAAGTAGTCGCGATCGATCGCATTAAGACGATTCATTTATTCCCAAAACGATGTAGAGACGCGCATCGATACGCATCTCTACAACTTGTCAGGGACATCAATTGTTATTGGTCTATCACACTTGTTTTTTGAAATAAGGTATCGCATTTGTTGTCAACAACAACGCAGATGCTGCTAAGTGCTTGCTGGTAATTATCCATATCATCTTTTTCAAGGGAAATTTTAGCCGCTTTTTGCAAATCTTCTATTGCTTGCTGACGATATACACTGGACTCTCCTCCACCATATTGTGCTAGTTCGTAGCGAACTAAACCCCGCTTTAAATAAACTTTTGGCAATTTAGAATTCAACTGTAATGCTTGATTAAAATCTGTAAGAGCTTTTTTGTATTCTTGCTCGAAGTTGCTGCTGTATTGAGCTAGTTGATAGCGAACTAAACCTCTTTGATAGAAAGCTTCTGGTCTGGAGGAATTAATTTGTAATGCTTTATTAAAGTCTTCAATTGCTCTTAAATAATCTTTCTGAGAATCACCGCTGAATTTTGCTATTTGAGAACGGACGATACCTCGTCTAATGTAGGCTTCTACCTCGTCACGATCAATTCTTAGTGCCTGATTGTAGTCGTCAATTGCCAATTTATATTCTTTGTCGGGGTCGCTGCTATATTCGGCGAGCATATAACGAACGTTACCACGATTGACAAGAGCTTTGATTGCGTTTGGATTTAATTTAAGAGCATGAGTATAATCTGTAAGTGCTGCTTCATACTCTTTAAGGTTATAGTGCGAATTGCCACGATTGACGTAAGCTTTCGGACTATCGGGATTTTTTTGTATTGCTTGAGCAAAATTAGCAATGGCTTCTTCGTATTTTTTCCCTTTGTAAGCAGCACGACCTTCTTTGTAATAATCTGTAAAGCTGCTTTTATTCTCGGCTGGTTTGGAACTAATTAAAGTTTGTTGGGCATATTGGTTTTCTTCAACGTTCGATGTTGTAAATTCAGTAACTATATCTAAATAGCCCAATGTCAAGAAGCCCAGCAAACATAGAACGACTGGATAAAATTTTGACTTATTGTTTGGCTGATAGTAAGAAATCTTTCTACCCACTGGCGAATGACGCTGCGGACTAATGTATCTAGATGTAGGTACCGTCGCAGCAGTCCTTCTTCTTGGAGCTGTAGTTGTACGTCGGCGTTTCGGTCTGGGACGGGGCAATAAGTGTTTCTTACTTGCAACATCTTGAATTGATGGGAAAGGATCTCTTCCACCTAATTTTGCACTGCGTTCGCACCAAGGACATTTATGTAGGTGGTTGCTGTAAAGATGTTGCGGATTTTTCTGACAAGTACGCAGAGCATCTTCTGCTTCAGCTAAAGCCAACAGCCAGGTTTGAGCGTTCGGACGAATATTTGGGTTGTTATGACCATCTTCAAAACAACGTACAAAAAGTTGCTGCAAGGTGGGATGAAGAATTTCCCAAGATGGTGCAATCGGTGTAGAAATATAAGGCACGCGCCGGTTGACGCTGTAGGTAAAGTGCCCGGACGCAATACGGGCTTCATATGGTGGCGGTTCGCCTACACTCTGGTAGATTCCAGAAAATGGATGAGTACCTTCCATCAAAAGCTGGAATATCAGTACCCCTAAACCAAATAAGTCGTGGGGAGTGGCGCGATCGTACTCGGAAAATGTTTTATTTTGTAATTCTGGAGGGGTAAATTCTGGTTTACCTACAGGAGTACGATAAACAATGTTGGTTTTTGGATCGCGAACTTGAAACGAATCGGTGTCTACAATAGTCACCAATGCCGTATCGCTAACTAAAATATTCGATTCGTTAACATCACCAACGCAATATCCAGATTGGTGCAAAGCAGCAAACGCCGCAGCCAAGTTACGAGCAGTGCGTATGAGGTACTGATAATTGAATAAAGGACAGTGTTGACGGCGAGTCCTCGGGTTATAAAAATCGATCACCGGACGCATCCCCCGAATGCGCGGCATCGTAAAACCAATAATATTATTACTACCGTCTGCTGCCCGAATTAATTCCGAAGGCCAAGCTATAGAAATATGTCCTAAAGATGCTGTCGGATTTTCGGGTGGATTAAGCACCATCACTTGGAGCTTACTAGCCTTTTCCGCGTCAGGCTTATGGTAAACTTTGGCAACCGTTTGGGCATCTGAAGGTACTGTGTAGATGCACGCTTCACCACCACGCCCTAAGCTTATGCTGAGGTTGATCGGAACAATTTTTTGATTGGGAAGACAGTGTAGTACCTGCATTTTTAAATTACACTTTTATTGTTTAAATTTGACTGCGGTTCGATAGTATCGTTAATAACTAATAAATTTATTGATCGCTTAATGCTGCTATTATTAAAGTTAAATCGTCATCGGTACGTTGAGTAATTTTATCCGAACGTAAAAATTTAACTAGTTGTTCTTTTGCCCCTTTTAACTCTTCGGCATTAGCTACAAAATCAAATAAAGGTAGGAAAAAGGGCTTGTGTGGTAAACCTACAGACATATTAATCGCCAACATTTGCAGTCCGTCAGTAAGAAGTGCAATATTGGTAATACCCTGTCTCCATACATTTACCTGTACTGAATCTAATGCCGTGGGTGAAGTCAAAAAGCTAGTTTCATTAATATATTCGCCGCTATCGGGAACCGTTAAAGCTGTTAAATTTCCCGCACTATCTTTAGCGACTGCTACACCATCTCCTATTTGAGCCACTACAGCGACTATAGGTGTAGCTACCACAATAATTAAAGTTGTCGATAAATCTTTAGGTGGTCTATTTGAAGCTATCGCTTCTTCCTCGACTGCCGTTTTTGCAGCCAAGATTGCTTCACTTAATAGCGACTTTGCCGAGTTATCCTTATCTAGGGTATCTCGATTTATTTGCTTGAGAGATATATTTTCAATCGCTGCTTCTACAGCAACCATTGCTCCTACTTTTCCCAAGCTAGCACTACCCGCACCATCTGCTGCCGCTGCCACCAATATATTATCTGGCAGCATTTTCCAGTGATGGGCATCTTGACAAAGTTGGGAATTCCTCACGTGGCTGGTTCCACAAACCGAAGCACCTACTACCCGCCAACGAAGCTGTTGTATTGAACTGTTCATATTTACAATGTTTCGGGCTGTTTAATTGCTGTACTTGCACTATATTAAACAGAACCCCAGCCAATTGGTGGCAAGGCAACTTGTTCGTCTACTTTTGAATGAGAAACTGCTGACATACTAGCAGATAACCAGACAAACATTTCCACAAAATTCAATCCATTCAGCTTCAAGGGGGTACGCACGGCCAATTGAGTTAACCGCGTCATGTTAGCATTTTCTACTCCTACAGAGAAAAAAGCAACACGTTTACTTGTTTCGTCACCCTGCAACCGCTGCGATGCCTGCTCTACAGCTTCATCGGGTTCTCCTTGTGGTTCGCCATCGGTAATCATAAATATCCAAGGACGATAATAAGCAACACCGTTAGAGCGATACTGAGCTTTACGCTCTTGAATCAAGTCTAAAGATTTGTGAATGCCAGCACCCATAGTAGTTAACCCTTGGGCTGTTAATATAGGCGGAGTAAATTGGTCGGCTGTCACAAAATCTTGTACTACGTTTATATTGCTATCAAAGGTAACTATAGATACTTCAACTCTTCTTGATGCCAACGGATTTTTGGTTAATTCATCCTTAAAACTAAGCAAGCCTTGATTTAATGCTTCTATTGGTGCTCCTTGCATCGACCCAGATGTATCTAATAACAGTACGCATGGACAACGAGGTTCGGGGTTCTCCGCGAAATCAACTACTTCGTCTAGTCTTAAGGTATCGGACATAACTTTCGGTGCTATATTGAAGTTCTAAGGTTGGATTTTCTGTTGTACAAAGTATATAGTTTAAAGCCCTAAAGTAGCCATAGTTGTGGCACTTTAGACAAAGGATATTTTCATAAAGGTTCGCCAATTACTAATGCATTATTACTTATAAAGTTCGACATCTCTTTACCATTATTTAGCTAAATCATAAGCATTTTTTTTTATTTTGGATTAACGATGGTAAGCGCGATTATGGGTTTATATACATAATAAATCTAGAATACAATAAATTCGTACTTATGCATACGTGGAAACTTAAAGATTAGATGTAGAAAAAACCTAGATTGCATGAGCATAGTAAGGGTTTGAAAAATATCTCTTACTAAGAAGAGACTTGATTAACTAATATTCTTAAAGGAATAGTAACTTTTCGTTTACTGTATTGAATCTACGCATATTCTCAAAGCAAATGTAACAATTTAGCTGTGATGTAATATTTTTAGCTGGTAATATATCCATGTTATAAGAGGACAAATTGATTCATACAGAATATTCCCGCACGCATATACTTAATTAGATTCAATTGATGTTTACAAATATTTTCTCTCCTACAACTGTAATTCTCTATCAATTATGAATAATTTTGCGACTTTTACAAAATTGCCTCCCTTAAGTTTGTTAAGACACTTATCTAGTTGTTTCGAGAACACTTGTTTACAAGTTCAAAGCCATTCGGTTAACTGGTGTATTTACTTAGAAGAAGGGAAAATAGCTTATGCGACTCATTCTATAGAACCTTTCGATCGACTCGAACGTCATCTACGTCGGCTTTCGGTTCAAATTCCCGCTTTAACCAGTGAAATTCGCGTGCAGTTACGCATGATGTTTGAACCAGATTCACAGCGTTTTTCAGACAAAGTTGAAGAAGATACATCATATTCAATATCCCCAACTCAAGCTTCAGATTACCAAGCCATTTGCTGGTTAGTTACCCACAAATATTTAAATGCAACACAAGCAGCGATACTAATTCAAGAGTTAGTTAAAGAAGTAATTGAATCATTTTTATTAATAAAAAAAGGTACCTACTCTTTTCATAAACATTTACATTTAGCTCCGAAAATTTGCCGACTTGATGCCGAAAAACTATTATTGTTTTCTCAAGATAGATTACAATCTTGGCACAATCTTAATCCACAAATTACTTCTCCATATCAACGCCCCTATCTATGGATTAATACAAAAACTCAAGTACAAAAAATATCGTCAGTTCAGCCAAATTTACTCAATTGGATGAAAGGTTTTAGTTTGCGTCATCTTGCTGTAATTATGAATCAAGATGAACTTCAACTAGCACGTAGTTTATACCCCCATATCCAAAGTGGAGCAATTTTACTACACGAACCAGATCCACCATTTGATAAGCTGCCTAAAACTGATGTTCTATTATCCTATGCTCCTACAAAGGTAAGGCAAAATAATCAACAAAAAACAACTGACATAACTGACTTAAGAGAAACCCGATCGGAAAATACCCAGCAAACACAAACAGTTCCCCTTCCAAAGCAGAGAATACCTGTTAATAAAGTAACAATTAGTCCTGTTACCCAATTTTCTTCCCCTGCTACAGAAAAAGTTGAAAAAGAAATTAAAAAAGATCGGATTAAACCTACTGCTCCTGCTCCAAATATACCTCCACAGAAAGTTTACAAAATTGTTTCCGTAGATGATAGTCCAGTAATGCTCAAGGAAATTAGTCGTTTTTTAGAAGACGAGAGTTTTTCTGTTGTTACTATCGATAATCCTCTTAAAGCTGTAATGTCAATCATTCGACATCAGCCAGATTTAATTTTATTAGATTTAAACATGGAAGGAATTGATGGTTATGAACTGTGTCGAATAATACGAAACAACTCTAAATTTAAGAATACTCCTATAGTTATGGTCACGGGAAGTAAAGGTTTTGTAGACAAAGTAAAAGCGAGATTAGTAGGAGCTAGCGGTTATTTAACTAAACCTTTTACTCGTGCTGATTTACTCAAAATGGTATTTATGCATTTAACTTGATTTGTTGGAGCAATATCAGTTATAAATTCGTGGCAAGTCAGCTATTAATGACTCGTCAAAGCATCGCTTTGATTCGAGACTAGGACTACTAAATATGGATAGTGAGGAAACAACATGGCTACAGTTTTAGTTGTTGAAGATACTCCTTCTCAGTTGGAGTTGATGAACATTTTTTTAGCAGAAGCTGGCTATACGGTTATTCGCGCAACTGATGCTAAGTCCGGCTTAGAGAAAGCACAACTGCATCAGCCTGATGCGATTATTTCAGATGTAGTAATGCCGGGAATGAGTGGTTTTGAATTTTGCCGTAAGTTAAAACGAGATTTAAATACGAAAAAAATACCGCTTATTTTTTGTAGTTCCAAAAACAAAGATATTGACCGCATCTGGGGTATGAGACAAGGGGCGGATTTTTATTTGACAAAACCTTTCACCAAACAGCAATTAGTTGGTGCGGTGAAATCAATTATTGTTTAATAATTTCACTCAACTAATATTATTCTACAGTGTATCTACCTAAAATTCAACATTACTTTTCCAGCTTCGTTAACAAAGTTTAATGCTTAATTTTTCTATTCGCGATTTTGTCATCGTGAGCTTTTATAATTTTTGATAGTTATCCGACTTAGAAATAAAATAGCTCCAAAAAAATGGTGTTTTATTCGATACCTTTTACTGCTAAATTTTTTCTGCAAAATATAGATTATAAACAATTGATACTTGATATAATGTTCGTTTAATTACTTATAAATGATTACCAGCAAACTCTATTGTCAGTAATCATTTGAACTTATTCCCGCTTTTTTTTTTAACTGGGTTTTTAAGTAGCGATTTTTATTTTATAACTCCAGATGTTAAATTCGGATATTTGAGAGGGCAATGCGATCGCGCACGAATTAACGACTTAAAAACCTATTACCCAATTCCTGATTGCTAATGCCCCATTCCCATTTAAAATAGTCTGTGCGTGTTTATTTAATCGCTATTTTTAATCGGATAATCAAAAATATTCCATGCGTATATCTTTAAATTGGTTACAGGAACTTGTAGAGTTAAAATTAAGCCCGGAAGACCTAGCAGAAACACTGACGATGGCGGGGTTTGAAGTCGAAGAGATTGAAGACCGTCGCACTTGGGCTGATGGTGTTGTAATCGGGAAAGTGAAAAGCCGCGAACAGCACCCAAATGCCGATAAACTAAGCGTTTGTCAGGTTGATGTAGGGGAAGGTGAAAATTTAAATATTGTCTGCGGCGCTGCTAATGTTCGCGCAGATATATATGTGCCAGTTGCAACCGTCGGTACTTACCTGCCAAACAAAGATTTGAAAATTAAACCCGCTAAATTACGCGGCGTGCCTTCCCAAGGAATGATTTGTTCAAAAGAAGAGTTGGGTTTACCTACCGATGTAGATGGAATTCATATTTTTTCTGGGGAAAGCATCAAAATAGGTGATGATGTTCGTCCGCTATTGGGTTTGGACGATGTGATTTTAGATGTCACCGCTACCGCAAATCGCGCCGACGCTTTGAGTATGGTAGGGATAGCGCGGGAAGTAGCGGCGATAACTGGGGGTGAACTGAAAATTCCCCAGCCAGAAGAAATCTCGGTTCCCCAAGGTGCGGGAAATTTAAGTATAGAAGTTGATGAGACTAAAGCTTGTCCGGCATATATTGGAACGGCGATCGCACAAGTTAAAATCGCTCCTTCTCCCGACTGGTTGCAGCAAAGGTTATTATCTGCGGGAGTTCGACCAATCAGCAATATAGTTGATATTACTAACTATGTAATGTTGGAATGGGGACAGCCTTTACACGCATTTGACCGCACGCGACTGGAAAGTATTGCTGGTAGCGAGGATATTAGTATTGGAGTGAGGTTTGCTAGTAACGGTGAATCGTTTAAAACACTCGATGGAAAAACCCGCAATTTATCAACTCAGAATTTATTGATTACCGTTAACAATAAACCCGTGGCTTTAGCGGGAGTAATGGGTGGAGAAGAAAGCGAAGTTCATGACGGCACCGAAAGCTTAGTTTTAGAAGCAGCGTTATTTGATAATGCTGTGATTCGTCGTTCATCTCGTAGCGTTGGTTTGAGAAGCGAATCTTCTACCAGATACGAACGAGGAGTCAATCACGCCGAGTTGGAAGTGGCTTGTCGTCGTGCAATATCATTGATAGTAGAAATTGCTGGGGGTACTTTAAAAACTCAAGAAACTTCCGATACCCGTGCCGACGTTTCAACTTGGACTCGTTCAATTGAATTGCGTTTAGATCGAGTTAATCAGATACTTGGGCCTGTAGACTTAGGGGAAGAAGAAACCGGAGAAATAAAAGGTCAAGATGTTGAGCGGATTTTAACTGCTTTGGGATGTCGGTTAACTGTTTCTGGTGATGGAACATGGGCTGTTAACGTACCTGCATATCGCTACCGTGACTTAGAGCGAGAAATTGATTTAATCGAAGAAATCGCGCGTTTGTACGGTTACGACAACCTTTGCGATACTTTACCAGAAAAGCCAGAAGTTGGTTATTTACCAGTAGATCAAGAATTAATTCGCAAACTACGAGCCGCATTTCGCGCTACCGGGTTAACCGAATTAATGCACTACTCCTTGGTGAAACCAGGAGAAGACAGACAGGTGGTTTTAAGTAACCCATTGTTTGCAGAATATTCAGCATTGCGAACCGATTTGATATCCGGTTTAATTGATGCATTTCAATACAACATCCAACAAGGAAACGGTGCGCTTAACGGTTTTGAAATCGGAAGAATTTTCTGGCAAGAAGAAGATGGTTTTCAAGAAGCAGACACCGTAGGAGGAATCATCGGAGGTGATATTACTTCCAGTAAGTGGATGAGCGGAGGTAGTCAGCAATCCATCAGCTGGTTTGAAGCCAAAGGTGTTTTAGAAAGCGTATTCAAAGTGATGGGATTGCAGGTAGAATATCAGCCAGATAGACGTGACGATCGCCTGCATCCGGGGCGTACTGCTTCGCTTTGGGTGGGAGGAAACAGATTAGGGGTATTTGGACAAGTACATCCCCAAGTTCGTAGCGAAAAAGATTTACCCGATGATATTTATGTATTTCAACTGAGCTTAGAAGTACTTTTAGATGCGATTGACGAAGAGGATGTATTGACACCCAAATTCAAAACATTCTCTACCTATCCACCATCCGATCGAGATATAGCATTCTTCGCACCCGTTAACTTGACGGTAGCCGACATTGAAAAAACCATTACAAAAGCCGGTAAAAATTTATTAGATTCCGTCGAACTATTTGACGAATATCGCGGCGAAAACGTACCCGAAGGACAAAGAAGTTTAGCATTTCGCTTGATTTATCGTTTAAGCGATCGCACTCTTACCGATGCAGATGTCGAACCAGTACATCAAAAAGTTAGAGATACTTTGGTGGAGAAATTTGGCGTAAGTCTCAGGAGTTAGTTGTTAGTTGTTAGTTGTTAGTTGTTAGTTGTTAGGAGTTAGGTGTTAGGAGTTAGGAGTTTTAAATTATTACTCTTAATTCCTACTCCCTACTCCCTCAAACAGTTCATCCTAATAACGGAAAGAAAGTAAGATAATTGTTCATTGTTCACTGATAATTGAAAAATCATGACTAAATACATCATGTGGGGCAGCTACTGCGAGAACGTTTTAGAAAAACGCGCTCCTTTTCGTCAAGATCATTTGGATGGATTAAAAAAGCAGAAAGAAGATGGTGTTTTGGTTACAATTGGTCCTACAAAGGATGCTACAAAAGTTTTTGGAATTTACGAAGCAGAAGATGAAGAGACGGTGCGTAAGTTAGTTGAAAACGATCCTTATTGGAAAAATGGGATTTGGACTGAATATTTTGTGAAGGAATGGGTGCAGGCTTTTTGAAAATTATAATTGGTAAATAAATCATTGAAATAAACTGTAGAGACGCGATATATCGCGTCTCTACAAAATTATCTTTTACCCTTCCCCATTCCAAGCTCGATAAAAATCCCCATAATTCATTTTCTCGGCACAATACCACAGCAGTTTATAACAGTGTTTAGATTCTTCTAAATTTACTTCGTTAACTTCTTCAAAGAAACAATCTTTCAACGATGCAATTAATTTCGGCATTTGCTCGTTATCAATAACCTTCTTTAAATCTTCTGCGGCATTTTTTCTGTCAGAATCTTTTTGTGCTGATTTAAGTATGTTTATTAAAGTATCGAATGCAAGTTGATTTTGCGGTTGTAATTTCGCCAAGCTAGAAGCCCTACGTCTTTTACTATGGTCGTTTTTAGCAGTTGCAATTCCTTCAACTAAAGCTGCAATTGCTTTGTCGTTATTTCGAGATTTATTTCTATTGCGTTGTGAGGTATCGTCTCTCTTCGTTTGTTTTTGCGACGAATTTATAGAAAGAGCAAGTTGATTTTCTGGAGCAAGAGTTAATAAGTTTTCTGCTGCATATTGCTTTTGCTGTTTATTTGTTGATGAAGTAATAATTTTTTCTAAAGTTGAAATAGCAATTTGATTTTCAGGTTCGCATTTACCTAAGCTAAACGCGGCTTTTCTGCGAATGGATTCCTTTTTAGTTGATTGAATTATTTTAATTAAAGCTGTTATAGCGATAGAATTTCCCGGTTCAATTTTTCCTAAGCTATCTGCTGCTTGCAAGCGAAAGCTTTCATGGTAAAAAGATGTGATTATTTGTTCTAACGTCGAAATCGCTATTTTATTACCAGGATCGAAAAAATTTCCTAAACTATAAGCTGCATTCCAGGTATCGAAATCACTTTGACTCGATGCAATAAATTCTTCTAAAGCAGTAATAGCATAATTGCGATCGGTTTTTAATAAACTAACTCGCGCACCTTCGGCAATTGGCGAAGGATATCTCCACCATTTTTTTTGCGTGGAATGAAAACAACCGAAACGCCATTTTATTAATTGTTTTAAAATTTGTTCGCACAAACTACAATCTGCAAATTCGGCGATTCCTTCTGCTGCTAAAAAATAAGCTTGATAGCTATAAAATCCACCGCAACCGTCTTTAAATTCGATTAAATACTTGATAAATTCTTCTTTGCTTGATTGTGGTACATCATCTCTACCAAACCAGAGTAGAATTACTTCGCGCCATTGGTACTCGAAGATGGGGGGATTGGAGAGGGGGAGAGGGGGAGAGGGGGTAGAGGGGGGAGAGGGGGTAGAATTTATGAAGAATTGCCAATCGTTGATTGCTAATGCTGCAAAATATTCTTGAAATGTTGGATGGTAAAAGGCGTATACTTTTTCACCTTGGGTTTCTGATATTCCTACTTGATTGAGCCAGCCGAGTTGAAGTGCTAATTGAAACAATCCTTCATCGGGTGCGCCAAGTACTTCGCATACAAAACGATGCCTGAGACGAAACTTGGTTTTTTCGTTGGCGATCGCCATTAGTGCAAGTTTGCCTAATGCTTGATTTAACTGAGTTCTCTGGGTTGATGTGGTGGGAAATCTATCTTGTTTCCATTCGTAAATTGACTCCACAAATTTTTCGTAAAGCATGGCTTTAGTATTAGGCAATCCACCGCGTCTTAATCCCCAAATACGACACATCAAAGCTAATCGCAAAGGGTTTTTGACGGCATCGCGAATCCTTCTGCGTGCGGGTTGTTCTAATTCAGTTCGCAGATTTTCGCCTAATTCTGGATTCTCCTCAAACCAACAATTGATAAATTTCCCCATTAAATCTGAATTATTGGGATTACCGTAAGTAAAATTAAGGTTGCGAAAAGTATCAAAATCTGACAAAGCATTTTTTCCAGCATCCCAAACATTTAAGCGACAGGTAATAATTACACCCGCATCCGCTACCCAACCTTTGAGATAGTCAGCAATTTTACTTAAAGCCAAACTTGACGCGATCGCCATTTCATCTACAGCATCCAACAGCAACCATACTCTTCCTTGATTAAACTGTTCGCAAAACGAATCTTCCATTTCTGGAGAAATCTTTCGTTTGCGGGTTGCTATTTTTAACCAATCTTCAATTAAATAATCTTCTAAACTCTTTCCCTGTAAATCCGCAAGAGAAATCCAAATTGGTAAAAATTGCGTATTATCGGCTAACCAAGCGGCAATCTTTTGTAAAAGCGTAGTTTTCCCCGCACCAGGTTCACCTAAAATAGCAATACGATTACAATATTTTGATTCCAACTGCTGTAGAAACTTATCCAAAGTCAAAGTTTCACTAACATCACCATCTTCCGACTCGTATAACTGCGAACCTTTTCCCGGATGAACATCACCACCACGTCTTTCACGGCGATGGCGTTTTACCAAACCCAAAGGAACATAAACTTCATCTAGCGCAAAAGTCACACCATCCGCACTAGTGAGGGGATTCGTAGTTAATCGTCTATGATTATCCCTTTCCAAACTTTGACGACAGATTTCCATCCAGTTGAGAGAAGGGGAAGATGGGGAAGAGGAGCCACTTGCGTGCGGGGGTGGGGAACGTTGAGCAAAGTGGCGTGGGGGAGAGGGGGAAGAGGGGGTAGAAGAAAAATTCACCTTGTCACCTTGTCTCCTTGTCACCTTGTCTTCTTTTCTCAATTCCCATTCTTTATCAAATTTTTGCAAATTCGCTTCCGTTTCCCAGCGAGAGTGCCAAAGATTTAAGGTAAAATGCCAATTTTCCGAACCCCCACGAGTTGCGCGATTATCTTCGAGAATTTCGAGAAAATCTGTAAACCGTTTAAGTGCTTCTTTAACTTGTTCGGCTTTCAAGGGAGTTTCATCGTCTTGCAAACCCGTTAATTCTTGCAAAAACCGCACCTTAGTTCTGATAACCAGACGTTTTTCTGTTAACCAGCGAACTTGAATATGGGAACGTATTGCATCAACTACAGCTTCGTTGCATACATCAAACTCATCGTTAGCATAAGCCAAAAGTGCAAACAGCAAACATTTCGCTCGTTTCTGAACTTGTAAACCATAGCTAACTCTTGCCATAACAGTTATCAGTTATCAGTGAGCAGTGAGCAGTGAGCAGTTATCAGTGAGCAGTGAACAGTGAGCAGTTACCAATTATCAATTATCAGTTATCAATTATTAAATACTAACCCCTCGCTCCTAATTCTTAACTCCTAACTCTCTTTAACTTCTTACCTCCGCGCTCTCTGCGCTCTAGTAAGGTTTATTCCTAACTGTTCACTGTTCACTGTTAACTGTTCACTGTTAACTGCTCACTGCTCACTGTTTATTACTTCCTTAACCACATCACTCATGGGATGTTGTTCGTCTTCAAAATCTAACGATACTTCACAGCGAGTCAACGGAAACGGTTCTAACATTTTGCCATCTCGACTTTCCAATCGCCACCATAGGGTTTGAACAATTATTTCTTTACCATCAACTATTTCAAAAGTTACTTCACCAAGGTTGTTTAAACCAACAATTTCTGTACCGTATTTTGTCTTACTCAGATATTCGCGATAGTTTTTCGCCATTGATAAATATTTTTCTAAAGCTTGTTTACGGTTTTCTCCCGGTAATGGAGCAATTACATAAGTCGCTTCTTGGTTTTCAATTTTTGGTTTCTCTAATCCTTCGTGTTTGGATGCAAGGAAATCAATTCGATACCACCATTCTGGTTTTTTAGTAATTTCTAATTTCCGAAAACTACTTCTTTTTTTGACTAAATCAATTGTTCCTGGAATTCCTTTAATTTTTAAAGGAGTACGTTGAAATAAATCTTCGACAAGAAGACTTATATTACCAATATTTACTTCTTTTTCTTGTTCATTTTGCCATCCCAATACTTCTGCTGTTGGTAAATCGCTATTTACTTTAATAGGAATAAAACCTTGTCTGTGTGCGGAATGACTTCCACCTATACCAGCAACTTCATTTTTAAACGAACTACTGGTTAATTGAGCAATTACAAGTTCGCAGTTAACAGATTCGGGACTTTCAAAAGGATGTGTTGCCGAATATTGTAAACGCGCACCAAAACCATAGTGAACGTCGCCAGATAAAAATACGACACGACTTTGAGAATTAGGTAATGCTCGTAATGCTAATCTAGCAATCATTCTTTCAAAAGCAGTTTGATTTAACGCCCAAGCTTCGGTATCAAAACCCCAAGCCGCATTACCAATTTTCTCGTAAACTTTTTTGGCGATTTTTTGCAGGTTTTCTATATAAGGTACGCCGATAAAAGGGCTTGGAGAAATAATAAAACTAACTTCGATATCATCTCCACGCAGCTGTTTTGTTAATTGTTCGTCGTAACCTTCCTTACTTATAAGAGCGGGAAAATCAAATTCCTTACCGGGGAATTCCCGCCAAGTGCGCGTATCGAGTACTATAACTTCATAACCGGGGCCATTAACTATATAGTGCCAATTTAACGCCGCATCCGAATGAGGTAACTTTTGCGAATTTTGTTGAATATCTGCAACGCTAGGTAAACCAACTCGTCGAGCAATCTGTTCCTCAAAAATTTTATTCTCACCACCACCAACACTCCAAGCGACAGCAGCTTTGAGTAATTCTTCACCATTAGTATGCTTTTCAAACTGTTCCGGTGTATTACCCCAAGCCTGACAAATCGCACAAGCAAGCATACCATTTTGCAAAATCCTCCTTCCCAAAGGCTTATCGAGAATGCGGGAACACCAAGCCATATTCAAATACCAATCATCGGTAATTTCATGATCGTCGAATATCATATAAGTAGGAATATTCGCTAAAGCACGTCTTACACTTTTGAGAGTTGACCAAAATTCTTTAATATATTTAACTTCGCGTGAATAAGATTTTCTTGGATCGTTTTTAGCTTCGCAATGTTCCGAATTCACATCATTAAAATCGGGAAAAAATTCAGCATCAACCCACAAGACATCACTCCAAGCAAATAAATGCATCGCCAAATATTCCCCGAAGGTAAATAAATGACTTTCCGCAATATCGGTCAAGTTATTTAATTTACCAATACTTGCCGTCAAACCAGCCGTTTTGGTCGCTAAATTATTGCGTTGTCCCGGTTTTAATTCTTCTTTATTTTCAACATTAGGTAATTTTTCAGACCATCCCAAAAGCGTTTCACTGGCATCCATCAACATAAAAAGTAATACATCAGCGACATCATCAGCATAGATTTGATCGCCAGTTAAAAACAGTTGATGCGGCCGTTTTTTTGGTTCTATTTCTAAAGCTTCTTTTATCATTTTATCCACCGCAGCAAGAGCATCCATGCTTTCACCGTGGGGTTTTCGACAAGAACCGTGAATGATGCGTAAATCTTTTAAATCGCTTGGAGGTAATGCGAAAGAAGGCAATGTATATTGAGGATAAGTAATATCTTGAAGCGAACCAGCCGCAGTTAATATACCAGGACTGCTAAGTAATTCACCATTCCCAAAATGTAAATCGTAGAGATAATTTTCACCATTAATAAGTATATTTGAGGAAGCCTTAGCAGTTACAGCAACAACGTGTAAATTGATGCCAATTCTTGCCGTAGTTCTAGTACTTTCAAATAAGAAATTATGATTTTCATCAAATATGGTTAAAGTGACATGACGACTTGCTTTTAAAGCCACCCATACAGTTACAGAATCGGCTTCCGTGCGTCGTAAAATTGGTCCAGCAAGAACTAAAGGTAGTTCATTAATACGTTGTCTTAATGGTGTCCATCCCATCTAATTGCCCCATCTACAGCTTCTTATTATTGTTATAACGGGTTTGAGTTGAGAGGGGATGTTGGATTTGGATTATTTGGCGGTTTTTCAAAGGTAGAATTTGAGATTGGGGAAAAATACCTGTATTGCACGAAGCCTTTTTTAATTACAATAATGGTAAGATAACTGAATCATACCTTTTAGTAAGAACAATGCAGAAAGTTACAATCACCTTAGAAGATGACATAGTGCAATTTGTGGATTCCCAGGCAAAAGGCAATCGTAGCGCCTACATAAATGCACTTTTAGCAGAATATCGTCGTCGTAATTTAGAATCACAAATGATTACCGCCTTACAAGAGGATGCTCAAGACTCAGAATATCAGGCTGAAATTGCAGCTTGGGATACTGTTGTAGGAGATGGAATTGATGCCTCAGAATAACTTGACTTATAAACGAGGAGAAATTCGTTGGGTAAAACTCGATCCAACAGTAGGAGCTGAGGCACAAAAAACACGCCCTTGCCTAATAGTTCAAAATGACATCATGAACCAATACGGGTTGTTAACTATTGTGATGCCCTTTCGGGCGGGAAGTAAAGAAGCTCCTTATGTTGTCAATGTTAAAGCAAGTCCCGTAAATGGATTAGATCGAGAACGTTTCGTTGATGTAGGGCAAATTCGTGCTGTAGATCATCATCGCGTTTTAGGTTTGCTTGGTGTATTAGAGGAAGAATACTGGGAATCTATTCGCGCTGCATTAAATATAGTTACGGGATTTGGATTGTAAACCTTTAATAAAATCTATGGCAATTCTCCAAAGTAAAAATTTATCAATCGGAGATATCCACCGTCTCTTCAACTATCAAAGGCAATACAATGATTCATTCACATCATTATTATCTCTCGAACCTTTAACCGAATTTGAACGACAAGAACTTTTACAAATTCGCACGGATTTTGATAATTATATTATAGAAAGTAAAGTATTGGAAGGATTAGTAAAAGCTTTAACAGTTTTTCCATTAATGCGATTAGCTGGCTTTTATCGCTCTCCTATCAAAATAGCTTTAGAAGAAAATATTGCCGATATAGTTATTGAAGACGAAGATACAAAAGTTACAGGTAGACTGGATATTTTAGCTGTTAATAAAGCAAAGTTGAACGCAGCTAAATCATATTTTTGGGTTTTGGTAATTGAATCAAAGAATAGCGGTATTGATGTATTCGAGGGTTTACCGCAATTACTTACTTACGCATATGAATGTTTAGAACATCAAAAATCAGTTTGGGGTTTGACTACAAACGGAAGAGAATATCAATTTGTTTATATTCAACAGGGAAACCCTCCGACATATCAGTTGATGCCATCATTAAACTTGATGGAATCCCAGCGAGCGGTTGAGTTGTTGCAGGTTTTGAAAGCGATTTGTGAGTTGGGTTAATACTTTACTTTACTTTGATAAATCAAGCCGGATTCTTATATTATATCTGGAATGTCCATATTCCATAGTTTTATAGCAAGATTTGTCATAATTTCTTGCCTATCTTCAATTGATTTATATGTCCAATCATCAAATGTTTTTAAGTCTTTTACTGCTTGGTCTATTTTGGTATTATTTCCAACTTGTATTGGATCAACAATAGACTTTGTTAAATATATTTTTGACTGCTTGTAAGCTTCTTTTTTGGAAATAAATAAACCATTTTGTATAGAACTGTTGATAGATTTTTCTAAAAGAGTAAGATTACCTAACTTTTTAATACATTTTTCAATTCCATCAGGTTTATCAAATTTTTCAATTACATCCTGAGTCGGCTTCTGAGGTAATATATGCTCTATTTCTATAGAAGATTTAAAAAAGTTATTTAAGTCTGATTGAGGAGCTTCTACTCCAAAAGCTTGTTCCTCAATGTACTGAGCTAATTTAGCCAGTATATATTTTAATTTATATTTTTGAATATCCGATTCTTGTAATTCTATAAAAGCTTGTCTGAATTTATTTCTATACTTTATTTTGATAGGATTAATATTATCTTCTATAAATGTTTTTAGCTCTTCTTCAGTTTTAATATTACGTATTTTTTGTGCCCATAAAATAAAAGTACGCTCATATTCGTTTGTTTTTTGTTTTGTTATGATTACTAAAAACAAAAAGTTTTCAAGCTCATAACAAAGTTTTAAAAACATCTCATAACTGAAACTTTTTGCTGAAAGCAAAAGGCTCATATGCTGACGAGAAGTAGGTGTTAAAATTTTGATGTTATCCAAGAATTTGTTAGTAGTTTTATCAGAATTTTTACCATTTAAAAATAATGTATATGCTTCAGCATAATTATTTATTTTACCAACAAAAATTACTGGATTATTTGAATAATCACAAATAGAATCATTATTTAGAATCCATTCGTATTCTTTGTTTTGTACATCTTCTCGTTTGACATCAAATTGAGAAAATATAAAGTGACGAAGAAAAGCAAAAGGTTTTTCTCCAACCTTTTCTAAGATATCTATTGCTTGCTTCCAGCTTTCGCTCAGTTTTTTAAAATCTTCTGAACTTGCTTGCTTAAAAATAAGATTTTTTAACAAATCCATTGGATTTAATCCAATCCCTCTGTCATTAATAGTTTCAAAAACTCTTAAAGCATGATTGATATCTGAAGTTGTCACTCTAACTAGCTTAATTTTTCTCGTCAAGTGAACATAAAATCTTCTGATTTCATCTTCCTTATCACCTAACTGCATTTTAATAAAAGTATTAATAGTATCATAAGCATTAATTAAATTTTTGATTGAATCAGAGGCTTGTTTTAAATCAATCGAATTAAAGTCAGGACGGTCGTCAGCAAAGGTTTCTAAAATTTTACTTCTATCATCATATTGTAATTTAACTTTATGCCTCTCAACCGGATAGCCCTTTGAATCTGTATCAGTTCCTTTTATATTTTTCTCGATATTTGAAGTTAATTTATGATTGTCTAATTGATGAATATAATTTTTTATTACACAAGATAAAATATAAATAGTAGTAATTCTTTGTTGTCCATCAATTACAGCATATAAATTATTTTCACTATCTTCTTGAGGACAAACTACGATACTTCCAATAAAATAATCATCTGCCTTATTAGAAAATTCAATAGAAGGAAACTCAGCATAAATATCATTCAATAATTGTTCTACATTTTTTTCTGTCCATACATATTCTCGTTGATATTTGGGAATTATATAAAAATCTTCAAACAATTTACCAATATTTAAATCCTGAGATTTAATTTCTTGCTCACTCATAATTCAATTCTTTAATTTTATTTTAATGACTTAAAAATAGGTTTCTAATCAATCAGTTATTAGATTTATTCTTTTGATGCTAACACACAGTAAGAATATTGTGATGCCCTTTCGTTGGGAAGTAAAGAAGCTCCCTACGTTATTAATATTAAGGCAAGTCCTACAAATGGATTAGATAAAGAACGTTTTATTAATGTAGGGCAAATTCGTGCTGTAGTTCAGCATCGCATTTAAGGTCCGGTTGGTGTATTAGAACAAGAATATTGTGAATCTATTCGCTCCGCATTAAATATAGTTATGGGATTTAGATTGTAAAGATTGTAATACAAAGCCGATCGCAAAAAAAATAAAAAACAAGGTGCGTTACACTCCGCGCTAACACACCCTACAAAACCAATTACCAATCACCAATTACCAATTACCTAATACCGAATCCTCGGATCGACATAAGCATTCAAAATATCAATCAAAATACTCGCCGCAACAACAATTGTCCCGAAAAATATCATAATCCCCTGCACCGTAGGATAATCCCTTTCGCTAATTCCCTGAAATAACCGATTTGCCAATCCCGGCCAAGAAAATGTTACTTCGGTTAATACTGCTCCACCAAGCAACGATGCAAAGGTTAATCCCAAAACCGTAATCACCGGAATCAATGCATTTCTCAAAGCGTGGGAAAACAAAATCTTTCTTTCCTGAATGCCTCTCGCTCTTGCTGCTTCCACATAATCGGACTGCATGGTTTGCTGCAAATTTACCCGCACAATCCGCTCGAAAATACCGCTGAGTAGTATTCCCAAGGTACAGCAAGGCAATATCAGATATTGTATAGCTGTAAAAAACTGACCAAAATTAAGGCTTAAAAGACTATCTATTGTATATAACCCAGTAAAACCTTCCGGTGAACCCATAGTTGCTGGAAAGCGTGTTCCCAAAGGAAACCAACCCAACCAAACGGCGAAGATTAGCTGTAGTATCATTCCTGCCCAAAACATCGGTAGAGCATAAGTAATAGTACCGAATAA
The DNA here is from genome assembly GCA_049649675.1 of Rivularia sp. (in: cyanobacteria). Lineage (GTDB taxonomy): Bacteria > Cyanobacteriota > Cyanobacteriia > Cyanobacteriales > Nostocaceae > Rivularia. The sequence continues at coordinate 19,926 of JBARZF010000955.1, forward strand.
TCTACCACCCAAATCCAGCGCAGTGCCGGGACGAGAAGCCGAAATTGTACCAACACCAATACCAACAACCAGAGCAACTATAATAGCAAATATTGCTAATTCTGCCGTTGCTGGGAAATACTGCCAAATAATCTCCCAAACTTTCTGTCCCCGACTGGTTGTAGATTCGCCCATATCGAAGACAAGCAATTTACCCAAGTAATTAAAATACTGCAACCACAAAGGTAAATCTAAACCTAATTGCGTCCGTAATTCTTCTTTCGCACTTTCCGGCGCACGTCCACCCAAAATAGCATCAACCGGGTCCCCAGGTGTGGCTCTAAGTAATAGAAAAACTATAGTAACGATAGTCAGAATTTGCAGCGGAGCCAGCAACAAACGAGTCGTAACGTAATACGCTAAAGCTTTTGAACGGGACATATAATTTTGGATTTTAGATTTTAGATTTTGGATTGAAAGTTAGTTGTTAGGAATGGGCATGGGGGATTGGGGATTGGGCATGGGATATTTGTTTCTTGATAATTTTAATTGTTTATCTGGGAACTTCTCAAATGTTTAAATTTGTAGTGCGGGCATCTTGCCCGCTAGTATGTCTCAAGCGAGCAAGATGCTCGCACTACCCAATCTATTAGATAGATATTTTTTCATTTGCAAGTCCCGATATATTTACATATTTGAACTTTATTCAGTCCTCTTTTAGAGGACTTTCGCTGTTAGACGGCGGTTTGCAACCGTCGGCGGATTGGGGTTTATTTACCAATTACCAATCCCCAATTCCCTATTTCTTAATATTCTTATATATCAAATTCTGGGTAGCGTCTAATTGCACTCCAGTAATTCCGTTTTGTGCAAATACATAATCTTTACTTTGCCACAAGGGAACATAAGGTACTTCTTCGGCTAATATTTCTTGAATTTCTGCAAAGATTTGCTTGCGTTTTTCTGGTTCTTGTTCTTCGCGTTCTCGATCAATTAATTGGTTCATTTTTTGACTGTAGAAGAAGGAACCTTGACTTTGACTTCCTCCTTCAATACATCCTTTATCTGGAGAACCTTTTTCGCAAGATAAAAACGGTTGAATGTAATTATCTGCATCTAAAAAGTCAGGATACCAATCAAGTAAAAATGCTGGATATAAACCTTTACGAATGTTTTTGAAAGCGGATGTAGATTCTACTGTATTTACTTCAAATACCAGCATTCCATCCATTGTTTTCTTGGCAAGAGCTTTCAAAACCAAAGCTGCTAAACTGCGAGTTGCAGAACTTGAAGGATACCAAATTTCTACTACTGCCGGATTCTCTTGAGAAAAACCTGCTTTTTTCAATAATTCTTTCGCTTTTTCGGAATTACCACCTTTACCGTACTTTTCTTTAAATACTGGTTTGTAAACATCAAAGGTTGTCGGAATCATGCTGTAAACTTCTTCCGCTTGACCGTATAATACTCTGTCATAGATCAATTTACGGTCAATCATTGCGGCGATCGCCTGTCTCACTTCCGGTATATCTAAGGGTTTCTGGTTGCGGTTGAGTGTTAAATAACTAACTACGCTACCTTCATTAGGAATTGCTAACCATTTACCTTCTCTGGACATTTCCTCCAAACTGGTAATTTGGTCAGGATCCAAAGCCACGTAAGCAACATCCACGCCTTGTTTGCGGAAATTGTTGTACAAATTCACGCCACTGCTGAGAATCTGCACGGTAACGCCATTATTCGCGGGCTTTTTCCCCCAATACTTATCAAATACATCAAATCTCAGCGAATCGGTGCCGAAATTAGCTAATTTATAAGGGCCAGTTCCAATAAAATTATTTGGTTCAAACTTCCCTTCACCTATTTCATAAGCTTTGGGAGAAAGCGCGGGAACTCCAGCAAAAGCCAGCAGTGAAGTAAAGGCTGCAAAAGGTTGTTTTAATTTAATTGTTAACTCATATTCTCTCGTGGCTTTTACTGACTCCACACTATCGGAGAGTAAAAAAGAAGGCTTACCTTTATTTTCAATAAAGCGACGCAAACTAAATTCCATTGCCTTTGCATCAAACTTCGTACCGTCGTGATATACCACACCTTCCCGAATCGGAATAGTATAAGTTAAACCATCATCGCTAATCCTAGGTAAAGCCGTAGCTAATTCTGGCTTGAGTTGCGTAGTTCCAGGTTCGTAAGTGTAAAGGCGATCGCTCATGTTGTACACCAACGACAGCGAAGCTAACTCATAAGCATCTGCTGGATCGAGAGTACGCGGTTTTGCCGTAGTACCGATAGTAATCCGACCATTTCCAGAAGCAGAAGCAGAAGGATTGGAAATTTGATTACTAGCGCAACTAGAAACCAGCAAAACACACATACATAACAGGGAGAATAACAATCTAATTCGCCCCCACTGTCTTACAGATAAGGAAAAACTCATAACGGTATTGTATTAGATTGGTAAATTAAAATAAGCGGTTAAATATTTTACTATATGTTTGGCAATATCTCTACGTTATTTTCAGGTTAAAGGTTAGAGGTCAAAGGTCAAAGGTTGAAAAGTTAGGAGTTAAGAGTTAGGAGTTAAAAGTTATGAATAATTATCTTAATTTCCCATCCCCAATGCCCCATCCCCAAATTTCCAAATAAAAAATATTATTTGCAAAATAATCTTAGAAATTTATCTTAAACTACTAATTTAATGGCAAGAGGTTTGATAAGCTTTCCGAAATGGTCTTAGTTTTAAATTAAAGCTGTATGAGTAGTGGTTGAGAAGTCGCCTCGTCAGTTAAATGGGCGTGCAAATACAAATTAATACTGGGTTCTAAGGAGCAAAGGCAGCGTTCATTTTAAACATGCAGACCTTTAACATGCAGACCTTTGACCTGCTATTTAACTCTTTATCGGGATATTAAACGTGAAATATTTTTTCTTGTCCGATGGTTGGAAAGTCGGTAGAGTATGGGCTTTTGATGGACTGTGGCAAGTATCGGCATGGCGAAGACATCCAGAAATTGAACGATTAAATCTTTGCTTGGTGGAAGAAGAGGAGGTGATGTGGCTTTATCAAGTTGAAGAGGCTATTGTCACTGTGGAAGTTCAACCACTATTATCTGTACCCAGAGAGACACCACCTCAAAATATCGGTCAAGTCGTTTTAAAGCGTCTCATTAGCGCCGAACAGGTGATTGAACGTTTGGGAAATGCTTCTGCTAAATGCCTATTGCAAGATATGCACTCAGTTGTAAAGTGACAAGGGAACGCCGGATCTGGGAACGGTTATATAACTGAGCAGTAAATATATATATATATAACTTTGCTTGAGTACTTGATTGGGTGCATCATCAAATCTCCTTCAGTGACATACCTACACTTCTCTATGAGTAAGTGTAGGCTTCTCAGCGACTCGTCTTTGACAACATAAACTGAGCTTTTAAGCCCTACGCCCTAGGGACTTTTGAACAAACTGCTTTTTTTTATTTGCAGGCTGCATTTCTGCATTTAATTGGATTACACCTACATTTTTCATTTTAACATAAACCCGGCTTGTAATTCATGAGCGAAAATGCGGTGTGGCTATGCCTCCCGCA
>JBARZF010000956.1:0-2018 GCA_049649675.1 Rivularia sp. (in: cyanobacteria)
CCAACCAACTCAAGGAAAACCCAGACGACGCGGACCAGATTTTGCCGCAGCAGCAACTAAATTGGGTGTTACCGAACAACAATTAAAAGATGCCCTCGGAGTACCCGACGAAATCACCCCAGGACAAAGACCACCAAGACCGGATTTTGCCGCAGCAGCAACTAAGTTGGGAGTCACCGAACAACAGTTAAAAGATGCCTTGGGTAAACCACCCGGAGGACATCGCCGCAGACCAGATTTTGCCGCAGCAGCAACTAAATTGGGTGTCACCGAACAGCAAGTAAAAGATGCTTTAGGAAAACCACCCTTACCCGACTTTGCAGCAGCAGCAACTAAGTTAGGAATCAGCGAACAACAATTAAAAGATGCTCTGGGAGTTCCCGAAAATATTTCCGAATTACCTGAAGGAGAAAAACCACCCAGACCAGATTTTGAAGCCGCAGCAACCAAGTTAGGAATCACCAAACAACAGTTAAAAGAAGCTTTGGGAAGACGACCTAAACCAGATTTTGCCGCAGCCGCACAAAAGTTAGGTGTTACAGAACAGCAATTCAAAGATGCTTTGGGAGTTCCTGCAAATCCTCCCGAACGTCCCGAATAACTTTTTCACCGACAAAGAAAGAGACGTAAAATTTTACGTCTCTACATTTATGGAATAAGGATTCTTAAACAGCAACCTCAGACTCTTGATATGTAGGGAAATCTGTATAACCTTCCGCTTCAAACGAATACCAAATAGCTGGTTCTGGATCGGGATTTAGTTCCCAATTGTTAGCAAAACGAGCGACTAAATCGGGATTGCTAATAATTGGTCTGCCAAAAGCAATTAAATCAGCATCACCAGTGGCGATCGCCTTTTCTGCGCTTTCTTTGTCGTAACCGCAGTTGCCTATAAAATTACCGTCATATACTTTTCTCAATTCAGCTAAAGTCATTGGTTCTCCTAGTTCGTGAAAACCGAAACCCAAGCCATCCATAATGTGCAAATAAGCTAATTTATATTGATTCAACTGTTGCACTACATAAGTAAAGGTTTCTCGATAATCTGGCGAACCCATATCGTTGAAATTACCGTTGGGAGAAAGTCTTACTCCCACTCTCGAAGCATCCCATACGGTAAGAATCGATTCGACAATTTCTTGTAAAAACCGATAGCGATTTTCTAAACTACCACCATATTTATCGGTGCGGTGATTGGTTTTAGATTGCAAAAATTCATCGATAATGTAACCGTTTGCACCGTGAATTTCTACTCCATCAAAACCAGCTTGTTTGGCATTAGCAGCAGCTCGACGGTAATCTTCCACAACTGAGGAAACTTCTGCTGTTTGTAGCGCTCTAGGAATTTCATGAGGCTTTTTACCATCTGCTGTATGAACTTCCGAGCCTTCAATTTTAATTGCTGAAGGTGCAACTGGTAACTGATTATTTTCCTGAAAACTGCTGTGAGAAGCTCTACCCGTATGCCACAATTGCAGAAAAATTGGCGTACCTTTCGCGTGTACTGCATCAACTACTTGTTTCCAAGCTTGCGTTTGTGCTTCTGTATAAATGCCTGGTGTATGCAGCCAGCCATTTGCTTGCTTAGAAATAGTTGTACCTTCAGTAATAATTAAACCAGCACCTGCTCGTTGAGCGTAATATTCTGCCATCAAAGCGTTGGGCATTCTTTCCACACCCGCACGGGAGCGAGTCAAGGGAGCCATTACCACGCGGTTTTTTAGAGAAAGATTACCAAGATTGAAAGCACTGAGGAGGTGAGAAAGGTTTGTTTGAGTCATTAGATTTTAGATTTTGGATTTTGCGGAAAGTTTGGGGTGTAGATTTTCTTCCCCCAAAACTTTCCAAGAAGGATTTTGAGTTTTGGGTTAATACTAAAGTTCTTGTTTGGTAGGACGGATAATCATCTCGTTCACATCAACATCCCCCGGTTGCTCGATCGCATAGGTAATAGCTCTAGCAATTGCATCAGCATCAATAGCCACTGAATACATTTCATTCACATTTTTGGCTGTCTC
>JBARZF010000957.1:0-15751 GCA_049649675.1 Rivularia sp. (in: cyanobacteria)
TTTCCGATCAAAATTGCTAAAAACTGCATAACCGATTTATCCGGGTACCCATAAATATATATACGCATAGCAGCGTGCAAAGTACATCAAATAATTGTTAACTTCTATGAATTAAATGTTAATTAGATACTTTAGATATTCAAAAATATAGTCAAAGCAAAAAAATGTTTTTCAACAAAATCAATGCTTGAAAAAAAACGTCAAAACTTAGTTGATAAATTTTCTAGCTTTATCTGCTTTACAGCGAACAATTCTCAAATCCAATTGAGTTGGAAGCACGATGCACGGCTGGAAAAAAATATGAAGTCAAAAGTAGAAGCAGATCCATTTGCGAAGGAAAGTTTTTGGGCACAGTATTTTTTAAAAGCTTTACTAATTCAAGAGCAGTCTAATCAAAATTTACGTCAATTTAACCAAGATTACTGTTGCTTTACTAAAAAACACTTTTCTGCTTATTTGCAAGAAGCCTGTTTTAAAGCAGCAAAAGATATACATCATGAATTTAAGTATATCAAACATAAATATTCTTTAGAAGAATTTTTTCAAATAGCAAATATTGCTGCAAATTCACCAAACAAATTTTTTCAGAGCTTTAATTTTGAACGGCATCAAATTAATATAGAAGCATATGCCATCACAGCTTTTAAAAGATTTATTCGCAACCAAATTTATCGACAAGATTTAGAAGCGAGAAGAACAAGGTTTTCAAGTTACGGCTTATTGAAGGATTTAAGTGCTGGAGAATTAAATGATGCTTTACTGGCGCAAAATTTTCCGGCTGAGAAAATTGCTTCCCATCGTCTAGCTTGGCAATGCTTTAATGAATTGTTTCACATGACATCTAAGAGTTTGGGTTCATCGCGAAACCCTTCAGATGATGATTTGACGAAAATTGCTAATTATTACAATCAACGATGCAGTCAATTTAATATTAATTCTGTAGCTGCAACAAATAGCGCAATTTTAGAAATGCTTTCAACCTGTATCAAAGCAGCTAAAAATTACCGCAACACTATCTATTTATATTTTGAGGAAGATTACTTTAGAATATCCGATCCTACACCTTCTACATGGGATGTATTAATACAGCAGGAAGAATTTAAAAATCTAGAAATGATTCTTGACAACTTATTTAGGAATATGCCAGAACTATGTCAAACTATTTTGCAATTATGGCAGGGATTAAATTTAACTCAAACTGAAATAGCGGCTCTTCTTCAATATAAATATTCCGATCTACAAAAGCAGTATCAAGTAGCTCGTCAGTTAAAAAAATATAATAGAACTATATTAAAGGAGTTTGCTTTGCAATGGAATAAAACTAATCCAGAAATCTATCTTAATAATGAAATAGATATTGAGAGAATAAAATCCGCTTTGGACAAATGCTTGCAGCTATATTGCCAAAAACTTATTTATTCTATATTGGATAAAACTATAAAACAGTTTAGTTATGAAGAACAAACAAGTATATTTGTTTGTATAAATTTACCAAAAAGATTACTTGCTCAAACTGACGGAGATGATTTAGAAGAATTAAATGAATCAACAGGAGTAAAGCTTAAATTTTTAGAGGCTTTCAAGCAGTATTTGGAAACAAATATGTGTTTAGAAAGAGATTCGCTATCTGTAGTAGATACCAAAATAGTTGATGTAGTAGATCGATGGATACAGCTAAAGCAAGGATAATTATTCAAGATGAGAAATGGTAATATGTTGAAAATTGATAATTTAAGAGAAATTTATTCCGAATATTTATGGGTAGATTTTTCAGCCAAAGAACGAGAAATAGCATGGCATCAAGCTGTCAAAAATAATTTAAAGAATTCTAATCAAAATGATGTTGGTAGTCACAGAGCTTTTGTAAATCGCTTGTGTTTAAATACTTTGATCGAATGGTTGGAAGATCAACCGGATTTACTCGAAAATTTCCAGATACCCAAGCTATCTGAAGATTTCTTTCGACAATGTGAGTTTGTGAATGGAATTGATTTAAACTTGAATAAACTAAAATTGGTTTTAATTCCAAGCGAACAAAGCAGTTTAACTGAGTTTCGCATTCCCCAAGAATGGGTTGATATTCCTAATTGGGCTGCTAATTATTATCTTTCCGTACAGTTAAATATTGAGGAAGGTTGGTTAAAAATATGGGGTTTTATTAGCCATCAGCAAATTCTTAAAAAAGCACAATATGATTCAATGGACAGAACTTATTGTGTAAACAACCGCGATTTGATTGCTGATATTGACGTGATGTGGGTAGCCCAAGAACTTTGTACCCTCGAACAACCAATTGTGCAAACTTTACCAAGCTTATCGGAGATTCAAGCAAAGCAAATTATAGATCAATTAAGCAAATCAACTGTTTATTCACCTCGTTTGCATCTTCAATTTGCCCAATGGGGGGGAATCTTAGCATCGCAAAAATATCGGACTATTTTGTATAACCAGAGAATAAAATATTCACAAGTTAATCTCATGGAAGACGCACAAGAAATTGTACATAATTTGGGTTCGTGGTTTGAAAATGTTTTTGATGAAGGTTGGCGCTCTGTTGATGATTTATTCGGCTTTACGGATAGGAGAAGTTTTCAATTCAGAAGCGATTCTGTTTTAAATGAGGTTTGCGTTAAAAGAGCTAAACTGATTGATTTGAAAATGCAGTTAGAAAGTAAATCCGTGGCTTTATTAATTGCTTTATCGCCGCAAGTTGATAATAAAGTATGTATCCGAGTGCAGCTTTATCCTGCTTCTGGAGAAACTTATTTACCAGATAACATACAATTAACTTTGCTTTCCGAATCTGGAAACGCTTTACAGTCTGTTGAATCTAGAAGTTACGACAATTACATTCAATTGAAACGATTTAAGCTTCCCCTCGGTAAACATTTCAGCATTCAAGTTGCTTGCAAAGATATCAACATCAAAGAAGATTTTGTACTTGAAGGGTTTGAATGCTAGATATGATTAACGGTATTATCTACGAACTTAGATAACATCGTATTTGTCATTTCAGTTATCAGTGATCAGTTATCAGTTACCCCATCAATAAATAGAGGGGCTTTAGTTGTGGAAAGAATTTTACCTCTCCACGGATAAATCCGGGGGCTTGTATCCTGTTTATTTTTTGGTAAATCAAAAGTAATATGAATTAAAAATGTTCTTTGGGTAGCAACATCATAAATTAACTATTTGGCTAGTAATTTTGGTTGAATTTTTATTTAGTACAAATTCCGCATTTCAAGATGTATTGTTTGATAATATAAAGGATTAACTCCGCGCCTGCTAACTCCCTACTACCGCTTCGCGGAAGTAAGAAGTAAGAAGTAAGAAGTTTGATTTAAAGGGCAATAAGCCATTTTTAATGGTAGTTTTATTTTCGCCGTGGTGTACTAGTTACCTGCAATATTGCATGGGTTGGAAGCCTCCTGTGATTAAATCAGCTTCTAAGTTAAATGCACCAATCAACCCCAATTGCTAAAAACGTACACTTTTGTGTATGTATCGCTGAATCTAGTCTAGTAAAATAATTTTGTATTAATCAGTATCGCTTGCTGGCGCTATTCCCAACGATCAATTGCATTGTTTAACAAAAAAAATCATATTAGCAAAAACCATGCCCAAAGTTCTTATAGTAGACGATCATCATTTAATCATATCTGGAACCCTGAATATGCTGATGCATCAATATCCGGATATGGAAGTTTTTATCGCTAAAACAGCAGAAGATGCTGTTTATGAAATAGAAAAAATTCATCAAGAGAATAGTTTGTTTGATTTGATTGTATGCGATTTATCTATTCCAGAAAGAACTGGAAAGATTGCTCATATAGATACAGGGATTAAATTAATCAAGAATTTATTAAATAAATATCCTACTCAAAATTTAATGGTGCAAAGTAGTTATGCTAAGGCACTTGTAAGAATTAAATATGAAATCGACGAACATCAAGGAGGCTTTGTTATTGCCGATAAAGGAATTTCCGAACAAGATATATTGAGTCGCGTTAACTTAGCAATACAGGGATCAACTCATACAAAAGATATCAAAACTGGATTGGAATTAAAACCGGAATGGCTAGAAGTTTTGAGTTTAGCATTTGATGAAGGATTGCAAGATAAAGTAATTGCAGAAAAAATGCATTTACACGAACGCACGGTGCGTGCATATTGGACAAAAATTCAAGATGCTTTAGATATTTATCCCGAAGATTGCAAGCAAGGAGGCAAAAATATGCGAATTCAAACTGAAATTAGAGCGAGAGAAGAAGGGTTGATTGATTGAGTTGATAATTAATAATTAATAATTAATAATTGATAATTGATAATTGATAATTGATAGATGTTGGAAAGAATTAAGCGGACTATTAAAAATGAAATACCGATTTGGCGAATTGCAGCAATTCCAGGAATTATTCTGATTATTGTCGTTGTTATTGCTCGTTTGAGTGGTTCGTTACAATTCTTGGAATGGATGTTACTTGATACTTTTTTAAGGATGCGTCCCGATCAACCTGTAAATGAAAAAGTTGTGATTGTAGGTATTAATGAAGATGATATTCAAAAAATAGGCCGCTATCCAATACCGGATGGAGAAATTGCTGAATTAATTAATAAAATACAAGCTTACAAACCCAGAGTTATTGGTCTTGATATCTTTAAAAATGTACCAATAGAGCCTGGTAGTGAAGAATTACGTCAAGTATTTCAAGAGAATCAAGATATTATTGGCATTGAAAAAGTGTTAAAGCCAAATCAAATTTCCGCACCCCAATATTTAGATAAAAAACAAGTTGGCTTTGTGGATATTATTCCAGATAAAGATGGTAGATATAGACGTTCTTTATTGTGGACTCCAAACCCGGATAACCCTGAAAATGTAGAAGAAGATAAGTTTTCTTTCCCTTTACGTTTGGCTACAGGTTATTTATCTGCGGAAAATATTAGTTTAGATTTATCCGATCAATCGTTTGTGGATTCCGAAACTATTCAATTAGGTTCTAGCAAAATCCCTATTTTTGATTCAAATACTGGAGGATATGTAAATACAGATGATGGTGGAATCCAGATATTAGTGAATTTTCACAATGGTACAAAAAGATTTTTAGTTGTTTCACTTGATGATATTAAAAACAATAAAATTCAACGTAATTTACTACAAAATAAAGTAGTTATAATTGGCATGGTAACAGCTACTATTCCAGATTTTTTTAATACTTCGGCAATTAAAGGTTTAAAACTTAACGGTCAAATTTATGGAGTAGAATATCATGCTCATGCTACCAGTCAAATTATCAATGCAGTCATGAATAAACGACCGCTATTAACAAGTTGGTCGGATAATTGGGAATATTTGTGGATTGTAATTTGGGGATTTTTTCCTATTGTTATTGGTAGATTGACGCAATCGGTATGGCAGAATTTATTTGCTGTTGGTGTTAGCAGTGTTTTTTTAATTGCAGGAGGTTATTTATTTTTAATGTGGTGGGGTTGGTGGATTCCTGTTGCACCAGGTTTATTAATTTTAGTTATTAATGGAGTTGGACTTAGTGCTTTTGCTTTTTATCAACATGACAAAGCTTTGAAATCTCAAATTAAAGAACGAAAAGATAGTATTGAATATACATTTACAGTTATTCATAACGGACCTTTACAAACTTTAGCTAATACTTTAAGCAATCTGCGTACTCAAGAATTATCACAGGATAAACTTATAATGAAACTCGAAAAGCTGAACACAGAAATCAGAGATATTGGCGATTTTCTCAAACAAGAAACTTTGAATAGTAATGATATTTTACGGTTGGGAAGTGGTTTAGTTTTAGATTTAAAGAAACCTGCCAACGAACTTTTCTATGAAGTTTACACCAGTACCGTACAAAGAAATGATTTAAACTATTTAAATGATATCAAAGCTAAAACTCGCTCTTTTGAACCAATCGATGATAGCTTTTTAAGTCTTGAAGAAAAGCGGGGATTATGCCAATTTATAGAGGAATCTTTGTGTAATGTAGGAAAACACGCTCAAGGGGCTAAACGCATCCAAGTAACTGGAAAAACCTCTGATGGATGGTATACTTTGAGTGTGAAAGATAACGGTTCTGGTTTAAAATCATTTACCGAAAATAAAGGAACAAAACAATGTAAAGATTTAGCGTTCAAATTGGGTGGTAATTTTAAACGCCAATCTATTTCTCCTAAAGGTTGTTTGTCTGAAATTACTTGGTGCTTAGTAGATAGAAAAAATTTTTTACAAAAGATCCAGTCTCAGCTTCAAACTTTGCTTCAACGATTTTAAAATTTACAGTATTTTAGCAGGAATCATATTATGATTAAACCAATTTATACGGTGTTATTTAAAACCAGTTTGCTTCTGACATTGTTATTCGTTCCAACAGTCGCTGTAGCGGATAATTCATTCCCAACCAGTGAACCTTCGGTAGAATTATCCAATGCGAAAAAATCCAAAAGACGCAGGAAGCCACCAAGCGATTATTCTAGGGCTGGAGGTTCAAGAGGTTGCCCTGGGGAAGTGATTCCTTTAACAATACTTGCACCGAATACCTTTGTCGCAGAAACCACTTCTGTACGTCCAACATTTGCCTGGTTTGTATCCAAGCCTCAAGCAACAGAATTCCGCTTATTCGAGTTTGATGCAGCCAAATCTGCACCCAAAAGAGTTGGCACACCGATTAAATTACAAAGTACATCGGGAATTAATAAATTATCCCTTCCACAACAGCGAGAGCCATTGACTGTAGGTAAAACATATATCTGGCAGGTATCAATTGATTGCCCCGATACTCCTTTAATCCAAAGAGCAGAATTCAGCGTCATACAAAAACCTTCCGCGCTCGATAGTAAACTATCCACAGCAACTAACAATTCTCAAAAAGCATATATTTATGCAGAGCAAGATTTATGGTATGAAGCTATGGAAGAAGCTCTTAAAACTGTAGCTCAAGGAAAACTCGGACAAGTAGGTTCTAAAATTGTCCAAAACTTAGCTCAATCGGATAACTTTATTCCACAGCAAAATGATTCCGTGAAACTTGAAATTTTGCAACAAGAAGTTCAGCAACGTAAAAGTTATTTAGAAAAGATTGCTGGGGAAAATTAAATAATTAGTAGTTAGTAGTTAGTAGTTAGTAGTTAGTAGTTAGTAGATTGTAGGTTGGGTTAGGGGCATTACAAAAATAGTTATCAATTTTTAAATTAATCTGTGCCCCGTAACCCAACATCCGAAATGTAGATAAGTTGTTACGCATTTAATTTGTATAAGACTAGCGAGCAAGATGCTCGCACTACAGATTGTAGGTTGGGTTAGGGGCATTACAAAAATAGTTATCAATTTTATAATTAATCTGTGCCCCATAACCCAACATCCGAAATGTAGATAAGTTGTTACGCATTTAATTTGTATAAGACTAGCGAGCAAGATGCTCGCACTACAGTATTTCAAAATTTTTGCATTATACAATTTAGCTGCACATCAGCTTATCAACAAAATTTTTCTGTATTTTGATAATATTGTTTATCTACGAAAAAAAAATTAAATCAAAACCATCAACATCACAATTGTAAGTAATTGATGCTCATCGCGAGATATTTAAATCGCTATTTAAGTGCTATTACAACCAATTCCCAATCATAATAAAAGGTGCCCAATATCCGGGGTTATCATATTGATTATTCACATCATCTAAATTCTTTGCTTGAAGTAGTTTAATCTGAGCTTGTTGCAATGCTTCTGCTTTACTTTTTCCCCCTCGTAAATTTTGATAAAACTCTTCGACTAAAATTGAAGTTGATTCGTCTGGTAATGCCCATAAGGAAGCTAATACACTTCTAACCCCTACCTGTAATGCAATACCAGCTAAACCTAGAGTAGCACGTTCGTCTCCTACTGCTGTTTGACAAGCTGTTAATGATAGTAATTCAATTGAATCAACCCCACCAGTAAATTTTCTTAAGACTTCCTCTAACTCACTGATGGTTAATTTTTGATTATTTCCTGCAACTAAATATGTCTCTTCTGGAATAATACCAAACTGGGCGTGAGTTGCAATGTGAATAATTGGATAAGCTGTTTTGTTGAGTTTTTCTCTTAAGTTATCCAAAGTAAAGTTTTCATTGTAAAGCGTTTCTGTTTTAGGGAATATCTTTTGCACGCTTGCGATTTCTTTACTTACATTAGATAAAGCGCGGTATTTTTGTCCGTCTATATCCGCTGGTTGGCTAACACCCGTTATTAAAGCGCGACTAGTTTTAGTATTAAGCTTTTGCGGGGCTGTCAAACGCAAACTTGGAGTATTCGCGATCGCAAATTTTTCGATGAAATATTTTTTGTCTTTGCTGTCATAAAGTGCAGCCATTGGGATACTACGAAAAAAGCCATCTTGAACAAAAACAAAGGTATTGATTTGTGCGGTTTTTATCTGTTTATCAAAAGGCTTAATCAACAAATTGTATAGGTTTGCAGCCTGCTCGGTATCGTAGTCAAAGTCTAAAGGTGCATTCACTAAGCTTTTACGAAAATCTTCAATTAATTTGTTAAGCTGTTGAATACTAAAACTTTGACCGTTTTCTTGTTTAATCCATCGAAAGTATGATTTACCTTCAGGTAAATTAAGCACAATTGCTGCTCTATTTTCTAAAATTACCGAGCTAAATACAGCAGTATTATTTCCTAATAGTTGATCGACTTGCTGCTGTTTGATAGCAGCTAAAATACATTCATTGCCAAAGTAATTTTGTAATTCAGCTAATCTCAAGGAATCAATAATATTGCGAGCATCATTTAAATTATTACTAACTTTAGTATCTTGTTTATTCGCTTTTTGTTGGCTAATTAAATTTGTAGTGCGAGCATCTTGCTCGCTAACAATACCATCTTGCTCGCTAACAATACCATCTTGCTCGCTAACAATACCATCTTGCTCGCTAACAATACCATCTTGCTCCCTAACAATACCATCTTGCTCCCTAAGAATACCATCTTGCTCGCTAACAATACCATCTTGCTCCCTAAGAATACCATCTTGCTCGCTAACAATACCATCTTGCTCGCTAAAAATATCATCTTGCTCGCTAAAAATACCATCTGGCTGACTAAAAATACCATCTTGCTCGCTAAAAATACCATCTTGCTGACTAACATAATTCTGGCTATTTTGTACAAGTTTTAATTCAGCTAATTTCCGATAAATCGGTTGAATAACATCTCGAAAGTCTAATTGAAAGTCTTTATTTGCAGTGAGAATATCGGTACGAATTTTTTCTAAAGTCTGAAATGCTCGTTCGTAGGCTTCCATAGCTTTTGATTCATCACCTTTTTGAAGCAAAATCCTTCCTGTTTGCCATTCCCATAAATAAAGACTATCTTTTGATTTTAAATTTTGTTCGGCAATTATTAATGCTTTTCTGGTTAAATCCAAAGCTTGGTTATAATTTCCTTGACATTCATAAAAATGTCCTTTTGCACCCAACGCAAACGATTGAGAACGATAATCTTGGATATACTCAGCTATTTGTACAGATTGATTTAGAAGTGTTTCAACTTTAGCTGATGGTAACTTTCTACTATATTGTCGATCGATCGCACATTGAGTTAGTGGTGGGTTGACAATATTTGAACCTGGTAAATTAGCTAAGTCTATAGCTGCATATACTTTTTGCGTTGAATCTGGTAACTCATCTAAAACAGTTAAAGCTTTTTGTATGACTTGGTTTAGCTGATTTTCGTCAAATAAATTAAATTGCCTGCTTCGAGAATAAAGCTGAATTAAATTAATCATCGCTGCCATTTGAGCGGATTCATCATTTTTATCAATGGCAATTTGCAAACTATCTGCAAATCTCTGATGAGCATTTTGATAAGAATATTTAGCTTGATTTACAAATTCAGTATACTTATTTGGAAGACTAGTTCGAGCAGATTCTGCACGCAAATTCCAAAGTAAAGCCTGACTAAAATAGACATTACCCAAACTGTTTAATATTAAATAATTTTGATTTGTGCCGCTAATCTTTTCCGCTTCCTTTAGATATTTAATTGCTAATTCATCAGAGGCTAATTTACGGTAAGCCTCCCCAATACTTCCCAATGCTGCAACTATTCCTTGTCGATCTTTTTGAGATTTCGCAATTTCTAAAGCACTCCCCGGAAGACAATTTAACTTTTCTCCAGTCTCCTCTACACCACATAAAAGTTCAATTGCCTTTTTCTTTTTTCCCAAACTGCTGTATGCTTGTGATAATTCGGTAAGCGCTCTGCCAGTTTCGCGGCGGTTTTCTAATTGACGATGCAAGGTTACTAATTGCTGCCATTGTTTAACTGTCTGCTCTAAATCCCCAAGCTTTTGATATCCTCTTGCTAAATTTCCCCTTACAATGGCTTGCTGTGGAAGTTGCTTGTTTTTTTGGTATATTTCTAAAGCTGTTTCCCACTCTTCAACTGCTTCTCTAAACTTCCCGTTATCGTAATATTTAATACCTTTATTTACTAATTGACTTACATTGCTATTTTGTGCGTTAACGTAAATACCGAATGATAATTGGTTTGTCATCAAAGCATTACTTAAACTAATGGTAACGATAAAACTGACAGCAAAAAAGACTGCTAAAATTCGACGTTTTTTTGATTTCCAATATTGTTGGGACATAATTTAACTCCGATTCGACTATCCAATCAATTTACCAAATTTATTAAAATTCACATCTTGCTTCAGTGTCATAAACCCGGTTTATTTTCGTGAAATATTACTATTTCGTTATGCGATGAGCAAAAAATCGGGAATATTTGGCTTGTTGAGAATGGTGCAATATGTCAGTTAAAACTGATATCTTGTACCATTCTCATTAAGCCCGAATACGCGGCTTGTAAGCCGGAGGCTTTCTCGCAGAGAAATTAATTTCAAGGCTAATATACAAAGTACGTTTTAACGCACTAAAAACCATTCCCAGTCTGATAATTTTAATATCTTGCACCATTCTTGTTAAGCCCGAATTCCCGCGTCGAAATAAATTTCAAGGCTCATATACAAAGTACGTTTTAACCTACTACAATCACCTTAAAACCTTGCTCAGTCTGATTTATCAGACTTTGTTTTTGAGCCTGGGAATTTATTCCAAGGCGGTTGTTGCGAATGGTGCAAGATGTTAGATTTATCAGACTTTGTGTTCTCGCGGTTCCCATTTATTCCAAGGCGGTTGTTGATAATAGTGTAAGATGTGAATTTTAATTCCCCTCACCTCAGAAAAGGCGTGACAAATAACACTAGGTTTTCATGTCAGTACAGTTTGGAATAACCGAACAATAAACCCAGACTCACAAACAGTTGCAGGGTTATTAATGGCGTTAAACTGGCAACCTAGACCTGATTTATTTTTACAATTAGACTACGGTATTCCCTTAATAAATGTTGAAGATGAGGGTGAGTATAATTCGTAATTCGTAATTCGTAATTCGTAATTAATATCCCCATAAATAAAATTTAGGGGCTTCTATGCTTGGTATGATCCACGGATAAATCCGGGGGCTTCAAACCTAAAAAAATTACTCGGTGATTAATTACAAGAAAATAGTGTTTACTTTTCGCTAGGATATCAGCCGTTTTAATAAAGATACAGTAAAGTCCAAGTATAAACACTGATTTTATGCTTTAATCAAACACAAAGTAGGCATACTAATTCTGATTCAAAGATTTTAAGTAAAACATAAATTTGTAAATAATAAAGCAGGGAATTCTATGAGTTTAAATTTCAAAAAACTGGCAGTAGCAACTGCGGTTGTGGCGAGTACGATCGGGTTATTCGGAGAGTCTGCGGAGGCTCAGACATTGGAAGATATTTTCGGTTTTGATATACCAATCGTACAGCATTCGGGAGATTCAGATATTAAGCTGAACGAGCAGCAGTTGAGGGGTTCATTAAACATACTGACAAGCAGTTCTTTTAACAACGCTGTTGAAGACTTTTCCTTAACAAATTTAGGTACTGATGAAATACTTTTCACATCTGCTATGGGGAGTGTAGAACCAGAACTACTTGAGACAGAAAATCAACTAGAAGAGTTTTTGGATAATTTGGGATTAAACGCTTTTGATATTGACAGAGATGACGTATTTGCTAGAATTCCAGATGAAGCAGAAGAACCTATTGCTGCTTATGTAGTGAATCTCAATAACGATCTAAACCCGAACGAACAAGCACAATTAGTTTTGTTTTACGATAACAACAATTCAACGGGGGTGGTACCAGGTGGTTTACCAGGCTTAACTGATTCTACAGCAGGGGTTGTAAATTATGAAGGAACAGAAACAGTACCTGGAGTTTTAATTCGTGACTTTAGGGAAGGTTTAGACGATGATATGTCTATGAATGTTATAAATGGGCGCACCGTAGATAGATTTGGTGTAGGTGTTGATTTCCCAGTTAGCAACCCATTTTCAGTAACACTTATACCATCACCAGATGCAGCAACAGTACCAGAACCTACTACAGGTAATAGTTTGTTAATTGCAGGTGCCTTTGGTGGATTATTCATACTGAAGCGAAATCAACGTATCAGAAAATCTCAAGCAAAGATCGAAAATTAAAAGCTTAATTCAACCAGTTGTAGAGATGTAGCAATGCTACGTCTCTCAAATATAAACGGAAAAAACGAACCAATTAGTACAGGATTTACGCAGCGATAACGGAAAATTTAGTGTTCTAAACATTCAGATCCCCCCAACCCCCCTTAAAAAGTGGGGCTTTATTAATTTTGATCGACCAAATCGAGCTTTACAAAGTTTAATCAACACCCAACCATAATCGATATATCCTGCTATTAGCTAGATTTTATCGATATTTTTTGATGTGGAAAAAGTCTCCAAAAGCATTCGTTGCCAAACTACTTTACAATTCGGGCTGGTTAAAGGAAGTATTGCATTATCCTTGCTGTTAACTTCTATTCCCGTTGAGGCACAAATAACTCCTGATAACACGCTCCCTAATAATTCTGTGGTTACATCGGCAGAAGAAAACAACATTACTGTAATTCAAGAAGGTACGACTAGTAATGGGAATCTATTCCACAGCTTTGAAGAATTTTCGGTTGAATCTGGTAATACTGCCCGTTTTATTCACGATTCAGGCATTGAGAATATTATTACACGGGTAAGGGGATCTGCTTCCAATATTGACGGTGCTATTCAAACACTTATTAATGGAACTATAGATAATAAAGGTAGTGCTAATCTTTTTATTCTTAATCCCAATGGCATCATCTTCGGAGAAAATGCCAGTTTAGATATTGGTGGCTCGTTTATTGGCAGTACGGCAGATAGCATTAAATTTGCTGATGGAAAGGAATTTAGCGCCAGGAATCCTCAAAACTCACCCCAGTTAACTGTTGCCGTTCCTTTAGGGCTACAATTTGGTTCAAATCCGGGAGAAATTATCAATCGCTCTAAAGTAAGTCCTAATGGTCGATTCCAAGTTCCCACTGGTGAAACTCTCGCATTGGTAGGAGGTAATCTTTCTTTAGAAGGTAGTGATTTAATACTCACAGAAGGAAGAATTGAATTAGGTAGTGTTGCGGGTAATGGCTTAGTCAGTCTCAATCAAAATCAAACAGAAACTGGTTACGAACTTGGGTATACAGATGTAGAAAATTTTGGAGATATTACATTAACAAGAGCTACTGTTGCCCACATTGGTGAAGGTGGCATTGCTATCCAAGTACAAGGGAAAAATATAAATCTTCTCGAAGACTCACGAATCTTTACTACGACTCAAAATCGAGGAAGAGGAGGAGATATAAAAGTAGAAACTTCCTCTTTGACTTTAAGTGGAGGAGCGAATATCCGAACTTTGACTCGAAGTGATGGAAAAGCTGGAGATGTGATAGTAGAAGCTTCAGATTCCATAGAGCTTGAAGGAACATCTCCGCAAAATAACTCCCCTACTAGTATCACTACTCAAGTTTTACAACAAAGTAGCGGTAATGGTGGTGATATAACTATTGAAACTAGTCAACTAAATATTAAAGGTGGAGCCATTATCGATGCCTCAACATTTGGTGAAGGTAATGCAGGGAATATAAAAATTACTGAAGCCGACAGTATCAGACTTATAGGAAGAACACCAGATTTTAACAATCCCAGTGGAATTTTTGCTCAAGTGGGAAATGGAGCGGTAGAAGATGATACAGGCAATGCTGGAAACATCGAGATTGAAACCAGGCAACTCACTCTAGAAGCAGGAGCGCAGATATCCAGTTCAGGACGTAAAAATGGCAATGGAGGAAGTGTAAACATCAACGCCTCAGATTCTATTACACTCACCGGAAGTTCACCCAATGCAACATTTGATAGTGGCAGCAGCGGCATTTTTGCTACCGCTGAAGGTGAAGGAGCTACTGGTAATCCCGGACAATTAAATATTGATACCGGACTGCTAACGGTAGAAAATGGCGGTAAAATCTCAGCAAATAACAGAAGCACCGGACAAAAACCAGGAAATTTAATTTTAGAGGTTGACAGGTTGATCGTCCGCGATGGGGGATTGGTTCAAGCTGGCACTTTTAATACAGGGCCCGGTGGTAATTTAACGGTTAAAGCTAACGATTCTGTAGAAGTTTCAGGTATTGGTATTATTGGTAGAGATATTCCTGTTATAAGTAGGATTACGGTAAGTAGCGAGGGTACTGGTACAGCAGGTAACTTAGAAGTCACAGCCGATAAAATTGAATTAGATAATGAAGGCGAACTCATTAGTGAAAGCTTTGCCGATGCTGATGCAGGGGATATTACCTTAAATCTCAATGAATCATTGTTTTTACGTCGTGGAAGTCAGATTTCCACTTCTGCGGGAACTGAGTTAGCACCGGGCAATGGTGGTAATATTTTTATTAATACCCCGTCGGGTTTTATCATTGCAATACCTAAAGAAGACAGCGATATTACCGCCAACGCTTTTACTGGTGCTGGTGGTAACGTTGACATCAATTCACAAGGTATTTTTGGTATAGAATCCCGCATCGAGCAAACCGAACTAAGCGATATTACAGCCAGTTCGGAATTCGGAGTTCAGGGGACTATCAATTTGAATGCTCCAGAAAATAACGGTATCCAGAACAGTCTCACAGAATTATCACAAAATCTAATTGATACAGAAACTTTAGTTGCTAATAGCTGTGTAGTTAGAAGTAACCAACAAAATGGTAGTTTCTTTATTGTAGGTCAAGGAGGTTTACCATTAAGTCCCGGTAATCCAGTATCTTCTGTATATTCTACGGTTGAAGTGCAGCCTGTAACCGATCGTACTCAAGTAACAAAACCGAATCCTCCGAGATGGAAAATGGGCGATCGCATTGTAGAACCATCTGGTATTTATCGTTTAACAAATGGCCGACGCATACTTAGTCGCGAATGCCGAAATTAAGCTAGCCTCATATTATAGATTGTTCTTCTGACTTACGCTATACGAAGTCAAACTAGTTCCCAGACGACCGCTGGGAACCACTTACAGTGAGGCTCTGCCTCCAATCTCACCCCTCGGCAGAGCCGAGCAAACTGCATTCCCAGTCGGAGACTGGGAACGAGGGATTTCTAAATATCTGTTTAATTCTCTATCTTTCTATTATGAGGTGAAAAATACTCGCTACAAACCTCTCAAAATTAACACAATTTAATATTAATCAGGATTAAATACTCTATTACAAATATTGATTAAGAACTGTTAATAGAATAGATAATTTTTGTAT
>JBARZF010000958.1:0-6663 GCA_049649675.1 Rivularia sp. (in: cyanobacteria)
TAATATAATAGACACCTTGAGTAACTCAAATAATAATGCTTATGAAATATTCAATCAAACCGAAGTACTCAAACAGCGAGATGCAGAAGCAACTTTAATCAAGGTTTTTGTCACTCCAGATGAACACCGACTATTAAAGGAATTAGCTAAAAACCGGGGAGGATTGAGTCATATGGTAAGGTGTTTGCTCATTCAGTGGATGCACAAGCCTTAAAAGCCCTTCTAGCTATTTCTTTTATAAAAGAATTAAAAAGATAAATAAAAAACTCCCCAGTTAATTCTAGGGAGTTTTTTATATTACGAGGGCTACAAATATTACAAATCGAAGCTTTGGGAATTATTCTGAACGATTACTGCTAGTTCGGGTTCGTCTGCAAAATCCTCGTCATCCTCAAAATCATCAGTATCGCCTCCAAGCAATTCTTTAATCTTTTTTACTATCCCTTTAGCTTCTACAAGATTCAAAGATTTAAAGAATGTTTCAGCACTCGAATAGCTTTCATCTGGAGTAACAACCGTCAAAGTCACAACTAATTTAGCGGGCTTTAAATTATTAATCATCGGTTAACTAACTCCTTTTCTTGATATTCGATTAATTCGGGAATGCTTTCTGATTTTTTGAACAAGCTTTCCAAATCATTCGCATTTTCTTTTAACTGCTTTTTAATCCAATTATTTACGGCTGCGGTCAAAGCATCAGCGATTTTTAGAGAGTGCAGTCCGACAACGCTTTTAAATTGACAATAATCTGCATTATCTAACCAGGTACTAACGATTTTACCACCCACTTTTCGCTTCTTTCTTCTCTCGGTAATGCTTGGTATCGCTACGTTTTGGGTAAGTTTCCAGTTAGTCCAATCCTTAATAATTTCTGCTAGAGTTGCGTGTTTACGAAGGTTCTTAGCCTCCAAAATTTGATGCAATAAGACATACATTTTGGAAGGGATATAGTTTGCTATATGCGTTTGACCTTTCAATCGTCGATAATCAACAACAACTTCTTTAACAATCACTTTTGTATCCGAATTAGTCATTTATTCCCCCTCCAAGGTAGTTTTAAATCGGGTTGGATTCTTACCTAATTTTAACATTATTAACGAGATAATACAGGTTTCAGCTTGAATATTTAATGTATTACATTTTTATTAGTCTTAAAATGCAATACATTTTAGTTTGTATTACATTTTATTCAAGTTGAATTGTAATACTTTTAGAATCATATTGAATTTGACTTTTAGGTATCCCGTACCAATGTGAAATTGTCTCAACCCAGTACCCAATCCCTCGAACGCCTAAGAACCCTTCAAGCATTGCTAAGGCATCAGGGATGATTATAGTTTTGGGCATCCGCACTTCAAGCTCTGAGAACGGGTAGAAGTATTGAATGTATATTGTTGAATCCTTCTGCTCAACAGTTCCGATCGGCTCGGATGCAGAAGGAAGTCTTAAAACATATTTACACCCACTTCTCTCTCTTAACTTCATTCCCAATGATTTATAAAGGGCTACAAGGTGCAACAAAGTTTCTGACGGCTGCTCGGTTGATGGGATCTGTTTTTTGAATCCTAAGTTTTTCATGGTTCTTTGAATTTTGGGGATAAATGGGGGGATTTTCAGTACTGTCAATGATTTCTGTCAATGATTTTAGAATAATGAATAAACGCTGGATTCTTTGCTGTGTAAGCGTTTGGGAATTTGCTGTCAATGGCACTGTCAATGGCTGTCAATGGCCCTAAATCGCTAAAAGCTTTACAGGGGGCGGGTTTTAGCGATTTCTGTCAATGTGTCAATGATTTAGTAGCAAAGAGAAAAAAAAGGGATTAAAAATTCAAAATTGTATATGTAACAAATTATACAAAGTAGAATTTTTGGCGCATAGGGAGGGTCAAAACCCATTGACACATTGACAGTAGAGAGAGAAGAAGGGGGTGAAACCTATATATATATATACATACAGCTATTATTATTAGAAAAAAAACCATTGACATCTCATTGACAGGCATTGACAGTAAAAAAATAAAAATAGCTGAAACTACCATTAATAAAGAATTTCAGCCATTAGCACAAGCATTGACAGTAAAAAAAGAGAGCTAAGAGGTGGGTGAAGGGATGAATACAACAGAAGTTTTAACCTTTTCAATCCTCCCTAGTCCCATAGCCGATAGTTCTTCAAAAATTTGTAAAGCATCAGACTTACTTGCTTTGTTATTGCTTCTTATAAAATCCCTGACGGTTAGCTGCCCTTTTTTTATTGCCTCGTTAAGGGTTTTGGCTAGTTTAGGAGATAGTTCAGCTTCTTTTGAGTCTGCGGCAGCTTCCGAATGAATTAGAACTAATTGCTGATAGTAAAAATCGGCTAGTTTGATTGCCGCCGTTACTGAATCTGCTCTAACTATTCCTGTGCTTAATTCTCCTGATGCAGCCGATTTGATAACCTCATGAAGTCCTGAGAGTCTCACAACGTAACCCACTAGCTTAGCTAATGCATTCACCAAACCTTCCCTAGACTCTTTGGCTTTTAGCGTTTCATTATTTTGCATCCAGCTTTCTAAAATAGTTGTAGCCTCAACATCTAGAGCAAATTCCGTCTGAGGCATAGCAGCAATATTTTGATATATTTCCGTCAGTAGCATCGAAATGTTAGGAGACTTGCTAAACAAATCAACTTTATAAAGCCTTCTTGGGGCGTTGTAATATAAAAATCGTGCCCAACCACCTTTATAATCTGTTAAATCTCCCATCATTTTTAAAAGGGTTTTAGGTTGAATTCCTCCGGTTAGACTGATAGCCAATCTCGGTACAGTGATTACATCCCCTGATGCCCGGTTAACTTTCAAACCTTTCCCATTCCACAACTCAAGAAAGGATTCAAAATCAGTACCTTTACCGTTTTTGTAACTGCCCATACCGTTAAAATATCCGCTCAATTCATCTTTAATGATTACTAATGATTTATTTATTTGTCGCTCTTGAATCTTTGCGATTGACTCAAAAGTGAAATCCTCCAGATAATATTCCTGCATAGGAACAGGTTTTAATGGCTCTAGCCCTCCAGGTTTTCCTGAACATTCCCAAGTTTCATGCTCGGTTTCATATGCAGCAAGATTTAAGTCGTATGTCTCTTTGGCTTTTTCCTGGAAGTCTTGCAAAGGTTTACTTACCAGGCTTAGCATAGGGCTTTTACGATTCCCTGAAGGGCTTACAATTGCGGTGTAAAAAATAAATGGCTCAGGAAACCATCCGTTATCTGCGGCTTTAGTTCTAGATTTCACGTGAATCATACTAGCGGCATTAGGAATTAGCAAGGTTAACAAACCTTCGGCATCTACTCCTAGAGCTTTCGCTGACATTTTGAGAGGGTCACTCAAGCTTTTTGGCAGATACTCCCCAATATCAAAACGAGAACCACGAAGATTAACTAATTCAGTTACCTCCGCTCGACGTTCATCCCGACCATTTTCAGTTTCTAATTCCTCAGCAAACTGATTGTAAAGTGCGGTTACATCAAAAGAAGTCTTTTTGAATTTACCAGCAATTTCTTGAATCTTGCTGGTTAGTTTAGCCCCAGTAAGATTTTCACCTACTGCGTTTTTGACTTCTTGCAAATAATCATTAGGATTACTACTGCTCTGGGGATTTGAGGAGGTTTGAGAATTGGTTTGATTTGCTTTGGCTTTAGCAGAAGGTAATAAATCGGGATATTTCCACCCTTTTAACTTGGCAACATGGATTAAAGAACCAAGATTATATCCACCAGAATCGGCTGTAAAAGTTTCCCATTTGCGATCGCATTCTTCTTCCTTGTATTTTGAAGATTTTTTACTCCATTCATCCCAAGTGCAAGATAAGCAATCATCAATAGAATGCAGAGCCATTCCTACATCCAGCCAACCCATTGAGTTTTTCTGGTGACTTCCACCATAATCATCAACACAATCATCTAGCCACCCACCTTTCAAAATGCTGTGAACGATAAACATTTTATCGTCGAGTGTTTCATGCTCGTTTTGATTTTGGGGAGCTTCAAAAGTTTCAACATCGGGGGAAGTTTCAATCGCTTTTGACGGCTCGGTTTGTTTGGCTGCTTTATGCTCTTTTTGGGGTGCAACTAAATCAAATAATTGATTAAATTCATACTGCCCGCCGTCACGAGTAATGATTTGTGATTGCCCCCCACTAGTTCCGTCACCTTTAATGTACCAAGCACCAGCAAGTCTCATAACTCGCGATGCATCCCTAATTTTTTGGTCGGCTTCTCTGCCTTTATCCGCTAAAAAAGCGTCTTGTAACCGTTTCCAATCTTCAATAGTTACAGATTCATCGTACACATAGTACGTATGTATTGACTTACCACCAGTATCAAGTTGGAAGGTGGGTGTAGGCAGCTCTAAACTTTTCCAGATATCTTTTTGATTTTCTTTTGGTCGATCATCGTATTCAAAAAAGAGCGCTCGACCATGAGTTATAGATTCTTTATTCTGCCCAAAGCCATTAACAACAAAGTAAATTCCCATATTATCTTTCTGCCATTCCTCAATCTTGGATTTTGGAAAGTGAGGAAATTTAAAAGATTCTTTACGCGCTCCCTTTTTTTTATGTTTGGTAGGGTAGAAAGCCCTTAAAAATACTTGATCACCATCTTGATAATTCAGAAGTCGTAGCTGTTCTATTGCTTGCTCGGCATCAAATTCAAGATTCGGTAAGATATTGCTAACAGTCTCAACTTCTACCGCTTTCGGAACTTCAGCAACTTTCTTAACTTCTGATGCTGCTTTATCTGCCTCTAATTCGGCACTCACAGCAGCAAAAATATCATCAAAATCATCACCCAAACCCTTGTTCTTGGGCTTCTGTGGTATTTGTGCTACATTAGTAGTATTGTTACTCAAACTGGTTACGACTTCATTAACCGTTTGACTTTTTAATTTATCTGTCATATTCTTGTATTACAACTTTATTTTCTAATGCCTTCCCTTAAACCAATTAGGGGGAGGCGTTTTCAGTTTTAGGGAAGCATTGCTACTCACCCACTTTTCTTTTTAATCCCAGATTATTAATGTAATGCTTTATCAAACAGCCCCCAAACATCAGTATTGATTGAGAATTATTTGCTAATTATGTATTACATTTTTTAATCTTTTAAGATTAGTTAAAATTCTTGCGAGCCTGATTGAAGCTTGTTTTCAACATTTTAACACGATATTTTTAGACCTCTTAAACTCTTGAAATTCTCCAATAATTAGCAAACCTTTTACGTAGTTTTTAATACGTAAAAAGCTGTTTTAAAGCTCTGGAACTTCGCAATGATTGATAATTCCGGCGTAATGTTGGTAAATAATCTCTGGAGAATTACCGACCCATTGAGCGATTTGAGTTGCTGAAATTCCATGCTCCAAGCAGCGAGTGATGAAAGTATGCCTGCAAGTGTAGGGTGTTCGATACCGCACTACTAATCCTTGCTCCACCAATTCGGGAATAACTCCCTTAACTCGATAGTTTTTACGCGGTTGATAACCTGCCCAACAATTATGAAAGGTTTTTAGTTTGATTTCTCGTCCGTTAACTGGCGATCGAAATAATAAATCATCAGGTTTAAAATTAGCCTGACGTAAATCAATCAAAAATTCTCTTAACTGTTGATTGCAAGGGAATTTACGTGATATCCCGGTTTTGGTAGTATATTTTCTGCCAAATTTATCATCAAAAGTTTCGCATATTAAAATTTGTGAACAATCAAAATTAATATGCTTCCATTGCAGAGCTATTGCTTCATTTAATCTTGCACCAGTAAAGAACAGGAATTTCACAAAATCCTTGTATCCAGCATATTTGGGATGATTTTGGAATGCTTCAATAATGGCAATCTGCTCAAAGTGGGTGAACGGATCAATTGATTGCCAGTTAGGTTTTTTACTTTTGATATCTTGATGAATTCCATTAAAAGGATTATTCTCAATCAGTTTTGACTTTAAAGCCCAATTGCAAGCAGCATTATATTGCACCAATAATCTCTTAGCTGCGTCCGAGCTTCGGGTTGCGAGTAAATAATCTCGAATTTTTAGAGCGGCTTGGGGAGTTATTTCTCGTGTCGGTAAACTTTCTATTGATTTTTTGAAATGCCGTAAAAAAAACTTCTCAAAATAAGCCTCACCGATCTGAGATTGTTTGAAATTTGAATACTTCACCCATAACTCTAATAAATTCGGTTTTGACTCATTAATTATTGTATGCGGCGTTCTAAGCTGCCTTAAAGCATCTCGATATCTTTGAAAGGTACTATCTAGTGATAAATTCTGGATATCCGCTTCAATTTGCAGACAAATTAATAGCACGCGCTTTCGATTTGACGCGGTATCAGTCAAACCTGTGTAAATCTGTTGTTGCTTTCCGTTATTAATTTGACGAGGGAGACGAATAAGTAATTTATTCTTTGATGCAGCAATGTTTACACTGCCTTTAGAATTTTTACGTAAATTCATTGATAATCAAAATGCACTTCAAAAAAGGTTATTGAAGCGCGAAATGAAGTGCTACAGCCAATTCCCAACTAATATAAACGGTGCCCAATAAAAGGGATGCTGTAAGCTTTCGTCTTTTAAAAAGGTTATTTGAGTTCTTCTTAAGGCTTCGGCTTTACTTATCTCTGGTTTACTTAGTTGTTTG
>JBARZF010000959.1:0-1573 GCA_049649675.1 Rivularia sp. (in: cyanobacteria)
ATGTAAAGCTTTTTAAACCATGTTGTTAAACAGAAAGATTCCCTTAATCTTTAGTATTGCATTCTTTGCTGGCTGTATTGTTTTAATAATACATATGCTTTCCTCACCTCTCAATCCTGCTACTAAGCAATCGATTTTGATTTACTTATTAGTATACGGAGGATTGACGGCAATAATTTATTTATTTAAGAATAGAGATGCTCGAAACTATGGAATTTCAGTTATTCGTACTATCGGAGCAACACTTGGACTAATTGCTGGTTTTTACTTAGGCTATCAAGTTTGTATTTTAACTGGAATATTTGATGGTATTAGTCCTATTGCAACATCATATATTACTATTGCGATTAGTTTTGGATGTGGTGTACTCGGACTTCAAATTGGTAGTGTTTTAAGTAATAATTTATTATCAGCTAAAAGTTAATAGGAGTCTGTAATTTTTGCTATCATTCTTTACAGACAGCAGCAAAGTAGTCATACATCATTACAGGAGCATTAATACTAGTTAAACTCATGTAGCTAGGTATAGCAGAAAAATTATTGAGACGATATACTTTAGCATATAATTCATTTATTTTATCAGTAACTTTTTCGATTCTATTTGCTGACAAAACAACACAATGCGGTTTATCTGTTGCTATATTATCTTTCTTTTCAGCTTTAGCAATTGATTGATATTGAGGCTGTATTGTAATTTCGACCTTAATCCGAGGCAGAAAAACTGATGAGAATATAACCGCGAAAATAACAATAAAAACAAATGGCAATAATAAAATAGATTTTTTGATTTCTACTTTAAATTCAATTAATTTTATTTGCAAAAAGATTATATCATTTTGAGATGTAGTAGTACTAAATGATTTGTAGTGCGAGCATCTTGCTCGCTGGTTCGTATCTTGCTCGCTGAGGGTTCGTATCTTGCTCGCTGAGGGTTCGTATCTTGCTCGCTGGGGGTTCGCATCTTGCTCGCACTACCATTTGATTTTTTCGTTTTTACCATAAATTTGACGTCTCTCCAAACCTCTCTCCTATAAGGAGAGAGGCTTTAATTATTACTCCCCTTTCCTAGTAGGAAAGGGGTTGGGGGATAGGTTTTTCGTTATATAAACATCAACATTTATATTTCAATACAAAACAACCAATTAATAAACCATTAAAATTAGGAAACCAAACTCCCCAAAATATTGGAATTACTTCTGCAACACTCAAAGCATTACTTAAGAATTGAGTTGAATAATAAACGCAAATCACTATTGCTGCGATACCTAAACTATTACAACTTGATTTTTTGAATGAACTTATTCCTAAAGTTGAACCAAGAAAAGTAAATATTAAGCAAGAAACTGGAGCAGCATATCTTTCTTGAATGCTAATTTGTAATTCACGGATTTGTTTTGTATTCCCAGTATGTTTTACAGTTGCTAACCTCTTATATAAATCACTAATATTCATTTCGCGGTTATCGCGGTGATGATTGGCATAATCTAAAATTTTTCTGGTTAATTTTAAAGATAATTGCTCGAAGTTGTTGCTAAGAATATATGTATTGTTGCTACTTAATACGTTGAATCTG
>JBARZF010000960.1:0-2877 GCA_049649675.1 Rivularia sp. (in: cyanobacteria)
GCATAGACTTCCCATTCCTCACACATTAATTATCAATTCGTAATTAGCGGTTAAAGTCTATTGAAAACCTATTTATAACCGTCAAAAACCTGAATCATTCTTCTTTGTAAGCAACTGTCTACAGGAAATATTCTTTTTAATAACGCTTTTAAAAGTTACTTATACCAACTTTTGCAAACAAAATTTATAAATAATCATACAACTAATTGGGCATAGAGCATAGGGCATGGGGCATTGAAACATTTAAGAATAGAGAATTTCCAATTACCTATTCCCAATCCCCAATGCGCCATGCCCAATTCCCTATTCCCTACAAGTCCCTAATTCAGCTAAACTTAGTCTTGGTTTAGTGCAGTATTTATAATTCAGTATGGAAGTAGGACAAAAAGTTAAGGTAATTCGTTTACGCGATCGCTTATCTTCCAGAAATACATCTGGTAAGTTAGGACTCGTCGGTACCATCAAGGATTTCAAAATAACTGATGGTATGGGTGTTGGTGCGGTGGTAAAGTTTGATGACAATTCTGCCACTTGGTTTTTTGAAGACGAACTAAAAGTAGTGCAATAGGTGGAAGCGTCTTAAATAAATCTGCTGTTAAGTTGAAGTTGATTGTAAGAGCGGAAATTGGAATTTATAAAATGTCCCAGATATTAACCTTTTTGGGTGAAAGCAGCGCGGCTCGAACTAAAATTGCGATCGCGTCTGCTAAATCCCTTGCAAGTCAAGGAAAGCGGGTTCTTTTAGCAAGTGGTGCGGAACCCGTTTTACCCGTTATGTTGGGTGCCGATTTAGGCCCCTCACCTCAAGAAATTGGTGCTAATTTACAAGCGGTACAGTTTCAATCTTCCGTGTTGTTAGAACGCAATTGGGAAGAAGTTAAGAAGTTGGAAGCGCAATATCTTAAAACACCTATTCTCAAAGATGTATACGGGCAAGAGTTATCAATCTTACCTGGGATGGATGGCGCTTTGGCACTTAATGCTATCCGCGAATATTTTGAGAGCGGAAAATATGACGCTATTGTCTACAACGGTACGGGCGATTTAAATACCTTGCGGATGTTGGGAATGCCCGAATCTATCAGCTGGTACGTGCGTCGTTTCCGGCAATTGTTTGTCAATTCGGATTTAGGAAGGACAATCTCTGATTCACCTTTTATCCAACCGTTAATTTCCACTTTTCTCAACATCAACCCGATGGCAGATAACTTTGCTCAACCTACAAACCAAGCTACTAATATCTTGGACAAAGGTAAACAAGTTCTTGCCAATCCCCAGCAGTTTAGCGCTTTTTTGGTAACAACAGCAGACCCCATCGAAGTGGTAACAAGTCGTTATCTGTGGGGAAGTGCCCAGCAGGTTGGCTTAACTATTGGTGGCGTTATTGTTATTTCTCCCGATGGTAATTCAAATGTCTCCGAAGACTTTGCTCCCTTACAAGTAACTAATATCCCAGATATTAAAGAAGGAAACTGGCAGCCATTAGTAGATGCTCTGCCTGACTTTACCGTACAGACACAACAAGCCCCCAGACCAATAGAAATTGATGTCAACGCCCGTCAGGTGCGCTTATTCCTGCCAGGTTTTGACAAAAAGCAAGTCAAACTAACTCAGTATGGGCCAGAAGTCACCATAGAAGCCGGAGATCAAAGAAGAAATATATTATTACCTCCAGCCCTCAGCGGCAAACCCGTAGCGGGTGCGAAATTTCAAAACCAATATCTGATCATTTCGTTTTGAGGAAGTTAGTTGTTAGTTGTTAGTTGTTAGTTGTTAGTTGTTAGGAGTTAAGAATTAGGAGTTAGGAGTTGGGAGTTAATCATTAAATTTCTACCCCCTCTCCCCCCTCTCCCCCCTCTCTCGTCCCAATTCCCAAAATATAAAAATGTCTGAATCAACTCAATCAAAATCAGAAGCTGCCAGCAGCAGTGCCAAAACCAGACAGTTGCTAGGAATGAAGGGTGCAGCGTCTGGTGAAACTTCTATATGGAAAATTCGCTTGCAGTTAATGAAGCCGATTACCTGGATTCCCTTGATTTGGGGAGTTGTCTGTGGTGCGGCTTCTTCGGGTAACTATACCTGGCAGACGGAAAATGTCCTCAAGTCAGCGGCTTGTATGTTGCTTGCAGGACCAATTCTGGCAGGTTATACCCAAACAATGAACGAATATTACGATCGCGAAATTGATGCTGTCAACGAACCTTATCGTCCAATTCCTTCCGGTGCGATTCCTCTACCCCAGGTAATTACGCAAATTTGGGTATTATTGTTTGCTGGTTTGGGTTTGGCTTTTGCTTTAGATAGATGGGCGGGTAATGAGTTCCCTACTATTTCAGTAATCGCCGTATTAGGTGTTTTGATAGCTTATATTTATTCCGCACCACCCCTTAAGCTAAAGCAGAATGGCTGGTTGGGGGGTTATGCCCTTGGTGCGAGCTACATTGCTTTTCCTTGGTGTACTGGTCATGCATTATTCGGCGAACTCAACTGGAAAGTAGTAGTATTCACCGTTGTATATAGTTTGGCTGGCTTAGGAATTGCGATCGTCAACGACTTTAAGAGCGTAGAAGGCGATAAGCAATTTGGGCTGAAATCCTTACCCGTAGTTTTCGGTATCAAAAAAGCAGCTTGGATTTGCGCCGGAATGATTGATATTTTTCAAGTTGCGATCGCAGCATATTTAATTTACCTGCATCAAAATTTGTACGCTGCAATACTACTTCTGCTAGTAATTCCTCAAATCACGTTGCAAGATATGTATTTTCTGCGCGACCCCTTAGAAAACGATGTAAAATATCAAGCTAGTGCCCAACCATTTCTAGTTTTAGGAATGTTAGTTGCGGGTATAGCACTCGGTCATTCGGGTGTTTAATCAGT
>JBARZF010000961.1:0-4592 GCA_049649675.1 Rivularia sp. (in: cyanobacteria)
CAACAACTTCCTCCGCAAACTATCCAAAGCATTACAAGCACTGAAGTGACGAATCAACATTCTACCCCGCACCGGATTAAACCGAAATTCAAAACTTTCTACTTCATTCTCTCCCGCTAAACCAACATAAACCAAACCCACTGGCTTCGTTTCCGTACCTCCACCTGGCCCCGCAATTCCTGTTATGCTTAATCCCCAAGTTGTCGAAAGCCGATTTTTTACGCCCACAGCCATTTGTTCGGCTACAGATGCGCTTACCGCACCATGTTTATCTAAATCTTGAGGTTTTACTGCTAATAACCCTATTTTCACGGCATTATCATAAGAAATTACACCACCCCAAAAGTAATCAGAACTCCCCGATGTATCGGTTAACATTCCTCCCAAAGTTCCACCAGTACAAGATTCTGCTACCGAAAGCGTTTCCCCCGACTTACGCAACAAGTCACCCACTACCGAAGCAAGAGTATCATCATCGCTACCAAAATAATCTAAACCAGCTATTTCTTGAATTTGCTTTGCAACGGGTACAATCAAACTTTCGGCAACTGCATCCGAACTTGCTTTCGCAGAAACTCTTAATTTCACCTGCCCTTTACTCGCGTAAGGCGCTACCGTGGGATTTGGTAAATTGAGATAAGCAGAAACCTTTTCAGCTAAAGCAGATTCGGGAACGTTCCAAAACCGTAGCATTCGACTGTAAATGATTTGTTTGCCCCAACCTTGATTTTTCAGGTAGGGAACGGCGGTTTCCTCCCACATACGATGCATTTCTGAAGGTACGCCGGGGAAGGTAAAAATCGTTAAATTAGCGTGGGGTTGCCAAATTATACCCGGTGCCGTACCCGTAGGATTTGGCAGAATTTCCGCACCTTTGGGGATTAAAGCCTGCTTGCGATTGCTCGCGCTCATGACTCTATTTCTTGTCGCGTATTTTTTAGTAATATCCTCTATAACTTCGGGACGTTCAATTAAAGGAGAACCAAAAAAATCGGCGATGGTTTCGCAAGTCAAATCATCGGGAGTGGGGCCTAAACCGCCAGTAAAAATTAGTATGGACGCTCTTTTACTAGCAATTTCAATAACCTGCTTGATGCGATCGACATTATCGCCGACAACCGTTTGATAAAAATGAGGAATACCCAATTGAGCTAACTGTTGCGCTAAATATTGAGCGTTGCTATTGAGAATATCTCCCAGCAACATTTCCGTACCGACACAAATAATTTCTGCACTCATATTTTTAGAGAGGGGGGAGAGGGGGAGAGGGGGAGATGGGGAGATGGGGAGATGGGGAGACAAGGAGATGGGGAGATGGGGAGAGGGGGAGACAAGGAGACGAAGACAAATAACTATTTTGCTACTTGCGACTCGCTACTCTCTACTTCTAACTTCTACCTCCTAACTCCTAACTCCTAACTCCTAACTCCTAACTATTTATTATCCCATGCCCGAATCCAAAATTCTTAAACTGCTCACTGCTCACTGCTCACTGCTCACTGTTAACTGCTCACTGCTCACTGCTCACTGCTCACTGCTCACTGCTCACTGTTCACTGTTCAGATTCCATGGGATTTCCCAATTACCCAATTACGACGGAAGAAGCGAGCTAAGGCTGATTCTTCTAATGATAAATAAATTGGTCTTCCGTGGGGGCAGGTGCGAGGGTTGCGGGTGCGCTGCCAATCGTCTAATATTTGCTGCATTTGTGGCAGGCTCAAGGTTGTACCGTTGCGGATGGCGCTGCGACAAGCTACGGCGACTTGGGCTGTGTTTAAGTCCCCTCCTTTACTAAGTTCTAATATTGCTTCGGCGCAATCTTCGCGCTGCTGTAAAAGTGCGGGTACTTGACGAATTGCCCAAAGTTGTTCGCCAAAAGGTTCTATCTCTAGATTAATTCTTTGTAGCTGTTCTATTTGTTCGGGGGATAGTTGATAAAGAATGATTGGTGGTTCGCACTTTACTAATTTCCAATGTTCGCAAATTTGTTCGTATAAAACTCTTTCGTGAGCTATGTGTTGTTCTATTAACCACATTCCTCCTGGATGTTCGGCTACTATGTAGGTTTTGTTGATTTGAGCAACTGCTTTTAAAGCAATGGAATTTGAAAGGGGGGAATTTTGCTTTAAGGTTTGGGATTTAAAAGGAATTTTATTAGTTTCAAATTCTTCAAAGTTCTTTTTTTCAATATCTCTAGGGTTGAAGTTGTAACCACTTTTTGCTTCTGCGGCTTTAATTAATTTAGTTACTCGCGTTACCTGCAAAGATTCCTTAATGCCCGAACAATTTATGCTGAATGCTTTATCAATTGATTGAGCAATTTGTTCTCTTAAATAATCGAGTTCATTTAGATAAATTTGTGTTTTTACGGGGTTGCGATTCCAGTTAATTTGATTTGGGGAAATAGATAAGTGTAGAAAACATACTGGATAGCGATCGCGCGGTAATGTTTTGTGAAATGCTCCAAGAATGGTTTGTTCGAGTTCGGAGCATTTCACCATACGTCCATTGACTGCAACCCTTACCCAGTCTGGACGATGACGATGACATCTATCGGGCAATCCGATAACTAATGAAAGTGACGAATCGGGATTATTATCGCGATCGTTCAATTCGACTTTCAAGTCTTGTAAATCTGATGGATGCACTCTACGCAGGAACTGAGACAGAGTTTCCTTCATGTTGCCAGTCGGATAAATGGCGAACCATTCGCGTTCATTTTGCCAAATCTGCCAGGTAACGTGAGGATGACACAAAGCAGTTTGTTGAATTACTGCTTGCACTGCTTTCATTTGCTGGGATATCGAAGGTAAACCCTGACGACGAGCATTGCACTTAGCGAATAAATTAGAAATTACGGCTACAGTACCTGGTGCGATCGCTGCTGCTTCTATTAGTAAAGCTTCTCCTTCGTCACCATATACAATCCGCCAACCGCTGCACCCTGTTTTTGCTTCGGTTTTCACTGCACGGCTAATAATTTCTAAATCGGCTAGGGTTGTCAAACTGTGCAGCGCTTCGCCACGAAAACCCAAACTATTAATTTTCCACAAATCTTTAGGAGCGCGAATTTTACTAGTGCTGTGGGCGCTTGCTGCTTGCTGCAAGTCTTCTAAATTCATTCCACAACCGTTATCCGATACGCGCACCCGCCACTGCTGGGGGCACAGAGAGACTACAATCCTTGTCGCACCAGCATCCAAGGAATTTTCGATTAATTCCCGTACCACCGAAGCAAAAGAATCAATTACCTCTCCGGCTGTAATTAAATGTACGACTTCTGAGGGTAGAGCTTGGATAGTAGATGCCATAGCGTACAGTGTAGGCGAGGATACAAATTACTCTACCGCACAACCATGTTTTATTGAAATTGTTAATAGAAATTCATTGTTTTAAATGATTCTTAATGCTTTTATTTATACTTAAAGTAAAATATTGATTGTGTTTTTAATTTAACCGTTAATTGCTGATTTATCTACTAATTTACTGTTATTACAAGGCTTTAATCCTAAAAATATAACTAAAAATAACTTTTATGATTAGAGATTATACAGACGAATAATGTATTGTTTTATATTTTTTATTGTTACGATCGCGAAGGTTTATTTTTTTAGTAGGATATATCATCAATCGTCGTGATGGTGAGAATGTAGCTTTGATTACAGAATCAGATTTAAGAAGTTTGGTAGAGACGGTTTATTTATTAAGAACCCCTGCAAATGCAACTCGTCTGTTAGAAGCAATTGAGGAGTCTAAAACTGGAGAAATCAAATCTCAAACCATTGAAGAACTCCAAATTGAGTTAGGTATTGAGCAAGAAAAAGAAGAAGAAAGCTGAATCATCAGATGAAATCAAACCAGTTATTGTTAATCGCAGTGCTGGTTTTAATCCTAAGTTTAAGGAAGATTTGGCATGGTGGTTTAAGCCAGATTTCAAGGTTGCATCGAAAATTTTAGATTTAGTTACTGCTGTAATGGAAAATCCATTTGAAGGAATTGGTAAACCAGAACCTTTAAAATATGTGGACGCAAATATTTTAACGCGACGAATTCCCAACCGAACATCGGCTCGTTTATCGGGTTGGAAGTACTCAAATTAATTTTCTAGCTTGTCGGTATCATTACGAGTAAAAGCTGGCTTTTTTAAATTCACTGTTTGCGAAAAAACAAAAATTCACTTGCTGCAACAAATATCACTGTTCAACTAATTACTAATTACTAATCATCAATCACCTATTAGCCATTACAGCTTTTTGTGGTTGAGGATGGAGTAAACCATTTAACAACTGCGCCGGACGTTCGCCTCCGTATGGCCAAGCAAAAGCATGACGGAAAGCGGCATCCTGACAAGCTTGGAGCATTTCAAAGCTGATAATATCGTAAGTCAAAAGATTTTCGTACTCAAATGGTAAACGCACGTTATGTAACCCGGCGTTATCGGTACAAATAGCAATATCTACTCCAGCATCAAAACAACGCTCAAACACCAATTTCAACTGGCGGATATCTTGCAAGGTTCCAGTTTTAATGTAAGTTGTCGGACACACTTCTAAACATTGTCCCCGTCTTGCTACATCTTTAAGTAAATCTGG
>JBARZF010000962.1:0-3944 GCA_049649675.1 Rivularia sp. (in: cyanobacteria)
CCAGATGGTGAAACTTTGTTAAGCGGAACTAATAGGGGAACAATAATTTTAAGAGATTTAGATAATTTAACTTTAGAAAAATTACTAAATAAAGGCTGCGATGCTCTGCAAGATTATGGTAAGGGAGAAAATGAGGTGTGTTTGAAAATTAGGAGTTAGGAGTATTTAAGAACAAAGTTGTTTAGACCAATCTTGGGAACCTCTACAGAATCGTAACTTTCTCTCTCTTGTTTGACTTTGACTACATCTTCTGTGTATGAAGGATTCTCTTTTGATGTATCCGAATCTGCCGAACACCCAGGCAGAGTAAATGTACCGTTTAGCGTAAGGATAACTATATATTTGATAAATTTATTCATTACGTTCAACTCGCTGCTGACCTACTAATACATTCTAAAATCCACTTAAAAGCTTAAATCTCACGTATCTTATTTAAAATTAAATATGTTCTAGCGTTAAATATACGGTTAAGCTCTTGGTTCGGTTCAATTTCTATTATAAAGCTTTGAAAAAATAATTGACGTAAGCCGTTTTTTTGATCTCTAAGAGCAGCTTTGTAAATAGTTACATCACAATCCTTTTCTAGTTCTTCTAATAGCTGATTTTGTGCGTTTATTTTAGCTGCTTCTGAAGCTTCATAACTTGATTGGGATAGTTCTTTGACTAGTTCTTCAAGGTTACTAGAGTCGAAAGAAGATTTCTTCGCAAATAGCTTTTTACCAAATTGTTTTAACTGTTTTTCCAAAAAATTTATTTTATTTTCTAACTTTCTAATCCCTAAATCGTTTTCTAAGGGTTTATAAATTTTTGCGCCGCGATACTGAGTGTAAGTAGAATTTTGAATTAATTTCTCTCGACATTTTTCCGCAATAATTTTGTCTGAAGAATAACAACGCTTCTCTAGTGCTACAGCTAAATCTTGAGAAACTTGCTTATTATTCTTAATTTCATCAATAATTACTTGAAGAACCTGCCAACTTTGTTTTGTAGAATCATAGGCTACATTCTCTACTAAATCCTGCCAAATAACTTTAAATAGTATGAGTAAAAAAGGTTCAGCCATGCAAGCGCTCTCTGCTGTTTTTTCAGTATAATTAACACCAATTTATACTATAAAAAACTCATGTGCCTACGTGCTATAACTTAACTTTTTGCTTATTATATATACTTTTAATATTAGTAATATTGCTTAAATAAATATAGGTTCGTAGTAAGCGATTTATCGCTTTCCTCAAAGGACTTAAGTCCTTACTACGAACCTTTTATGTATATAGTATCGATTGCATAAATTATCAAGGGTTCGTTGTGCCCATAAGCGTCGGGAGACGTAAAATTTTACGTCTCTACAATCCGTATGACTACTAGTTCCCCATCTTTTTATGTTTTGGTAACTGCTCACTGATTACTGTTGACTGGTTTCTGCTGGCTCTTCCGGCTGCTGATATAGAGGGAATTGAGTTTGGTTTGCAGAATATTGTCCTACTATTTGAGATGTTTGGGGATTATAAATCCTTAGATAATTCCAGTAGTTTCCCAGCACCTGACGGACGTAATTTTTAGTTTCGGGGAAAGGAATTGCTTCCACAAATTCATCTGGGTCATCTATAGGTATGGTTTTTAACCACTTAGAAACATTTCCGGGGCCTGCATTATAACTAGCAACTGCTAACAGCGAGCTATCTTGATATTGCTTGTGGGTGCTGTCTAAATACCACGTACCGTACATGATATTATCGTTAGGGTCTTCTAAGCTAGTGGTTGTATAATCTACGTCGATTTGTGGTGCAATCCATTCTGCGGTACTTGGTAGCACCTGCATTAAACCCGTAGCATCGGCAATAGATTTAATTTTTTCCTGAAATCTCGATTCCTGACGTATCAGGGAAACCACCAAGAAAGGATTAAGATTACGTTCTTGAGACCACTTGCTAATTAGATCGAAGTAGGGGAATGGATAACGAGCCTGCCAATACATATTTTGACTACTCAATTGCTGATATTGTGCTTTCTCGTCAGGTTTTTCCCTATCTTCTAATTTAGCTACTATCGAAATTCCACCTACATAATTTCCTCTTGCTAGCTGCATCAGACCTTCAGTAAACTGTTCGGCGACTGTTGGCTGTGCTTTGTTCTCAAATTCTGTTTCCCATTGCAGCCAAGCGTCTCTTTCTTGTCCTAATAGATACAGTTCTTTAAAAGTATCGGAACCAGCCGGTGGTAAAGGACGTACTAGATCTTTCATTTCCGGACTCATATTACGCAGGGAATTAAAATCACCAACGTCCAAACCCAAAGTAACGGCAGAACGCCATGAGTAATAAGAGTAAGGAAATTTACTAACTGCATATTCGTAAGCTTGCTTTGCTTCTGCTTCCTTACCAAGTTTAGTCAACCATTTGCCGACCCAAAAACTAGCTCTAGGAGCCAAAATATGACTAGGATTGTTCACAGGAATTGGTCCTGCCCATTCCCATGCAGCTTGATAATCGCCAGCTTTTGCTTTATCCAGCGCGACTTTCCAGCGGTATTCTGCTGCTTGCTCGGTATTGGCAAACTTAGTAATTAATAACCTTAAAGCGTCTCTAGCACCCGAATTATTGTTTTGCGATTGCAGAATTTTGGCTTTACGAATCAGCGCTTCCCCAGCTTGTTCGGGGAAATTGGCAATTACCTGGTCGAGAAAAGGTAAACTTTGGGTACCCGTTCTAGTTAACTCAGCTAAACGCATCAGTGCTTTACCACTTTCCCTTTCTTGGGGAAATTCGCTCAACAACTGTTGATAAGCTAATTGAGCCTTTTCTCTCTCCCCACTCAGCTGCAAACCTCTACCATTACGGTAAATATTTGTAGCCGTAGGAGTAGCTTTTTCGTAAGCATTAGCTGCCTTGCCAAACTCCTTACTTTCCCAATAGGCATTACCAATTACTTCCCAATCCTCCGGCTTGAGGGTTGGTTCATTAACAAGACTATCTAACACCGGAACGATTCCCGGTTGTTCAAAAGCCTGTTTTGCCAGAACTAACTGTAATTCCGGCTGATTGGGATTTTTTGCCAAACGTCCCCGAATAATGTCCCACGTCAAAGGATGAGAAGGAAACTCGGCGATCGCCCGATCCTGAAATTCTTCGAGTCCGATTAAATACAAAGCCTTCGCAGCAACTGGTTGTTCTCCATATTCTTTAACAACAGCCTGCCTTTTATCGGAAGCTTTGCCATCTTCGCCAAGGATACGGTACGCACGAGCCTGCTGTAACAAAACATAGGGCTTGAGAGCTTGATAATCATTTTCCAGACCATCAAGTAACTCTAGTGCTTCCTTTGCTTGATCTTTTACAAGCAAATCATCGGCTAAAAGATAACGAGCGCGATATTGTTCGATCGAAGACGAACCCTTGGCTATTTGTGCCAACTGAGCCGCACGTTTTTCCGGGGGTTGATTAACTAAAGGTAAAACAACTGATTTGGCTATATTCGCTTCCGAAATAACCTGCTCTTGATTGTTACCACCAAATAATCTCCCCAGATTTTTGCCAATTTGAGGGGCTGAAACCATAGCTCCAACCAGAAAGGCGCAGACTCCTGCACCAGCAATCAGAGAGATTTGTTTTTTCTGTAGCTTCTTCAGCATTGATACCCGCTGAGAATTTAACAAGAATATCTTGCACTGTAGCATCACTGATGGTCAAATTAACCTACCTTAGCTACCAATTTGGAATTTTTTATCAAATAATTTGCAAAAAATAGGGGATTGGGGATTGGTAATTGGGAATTGGGCATTGGTAATTGGGAATTGGGAATTGGTAATTGGGGATTGGGCATTGGCAATTGGTAATTGGTAATAATAAGCGAGCAAGATGCATGTCCTGGCGGACACACTTCGTTAACGCACTACTCTCCTTGTCTCCCCATCTCCCCATCTCCCCATCCCCTCATCCCCCCATCTC
>JBARZF010000963.1:0-23086 GCA_049649675.1 Rivularia sp. (in: cyanobacteria)
CGATTCATTGAATCATTACGTCTTGCATCCACCCAATGTAAACCTTCTTTCCATTGTCCAGAACTAATTCGTCTCAGAATTGAACTACGGCTAAAACCTTTCCCTAACCTTTTTGATGCTTCTTGAATCGTCAAAAGTTCTGCATCAGGTGGCAGCTTATACATTGTTCGCTTAGCCAAGTTACTAACCTCTAAATTTTTATTGTTTTTCAGCAGGCAATGAATTAATTTTTCGTGATTTTTTTCGTAATAGTTTTTCTTCCATCTTTTTCGGACTTACCGTAATTAAAACTATTGCAATTGGAAACAATTTCAAGTTTGATTGTGTCTCGAAGTAAGTAAGGCTCGAGACAGTTAAGAAAAAGCGGTTAAACCAGCGTTCTCCAAACAAACCTT
Organism: Rivularia sp. (in: cyanobacteria); assembly: GCA_049649675.1. GTDB lineage: Bacteria > Cyanobacteriota > Cyanobacteriia > Cyanobacteriales > Nostocaceae > Rivularia. Next base: position 396 of record JBARZF010000963.1, read on the forward strand.
TCTTCTGATTGCAAGCCCCCACTATGCAGATTCAGAAAAAATGTTGTTTATCATACAATCTCGCGTCTGATTAATACGAGTAGACCTGTTTTGAATCAAAAAAAAGCTCTTTGAACTATTTATACATATTTATTTGTATTTTGACAATTTTTTCGCTTAAGAAAGAATTACAGGTTAATATCAAGCTGTATCATAAAAGATGATAAGAAAATATTCAGCTACGTAAATAAATAAAAGTTGATATTGCTTTAAATCCGCTCATAGTAATACTCAAGAATAATAATCGACTACATCAATGTTAAAAGCTGTAGTATCCATAAATAAAAGTGATAACCGAATACTGAAATTAAGTAAAATTTCAACAAAATTTGATTTATTTGTTGAAAATCTCGTATTTATAAATATTTCAGATAATAATCAATGCATAATGAATTAGAAAAATTGAATAAGTAAAATAATATTTGCTCGCTCAAAATGTTTTATTTTCTACACATCTGTTTTTGTAGAGTAGCTTACATTTATAGTTAATCAACTGTTAAATATGAGTTTAACGGTTAGGAATTTAAAAGCTGATTACGTAATTATATAGATTGTTTAAATTAATATTTGTATAAAAACTTTTTTATTGAGCGTAAAAAATAATTGTGGAAGTTAAGAATAAAAAAACAACTATCACTTTAGGTAGATTTGTTTTCTGTGTAATTTAGTCATCATTTTTAATTAGGTGTCTACGGCTACAGTTAAAACCATCGGAAAATTTGTTGATGGATTTTAATACCCGCATAGGTTTAAATTATGCGGGCATCTACTAAGTGATAATTAATTCCCTATTTAAGGAACACTCGGAGTCCACAGTTATGAGTGAAAAAAATCGTGTAGTTGCGATTCGTATTTTAATAACGCAACAAGGTTTACGTTTAGTGCAGCGATTATTTAAGCTGAAAATGCGTTTAGTTGCGTCGTTCAAAAATAAAATTTACGACTCTCCACATAGCTAAACTTTTGAAGGAATAACGACTCTTTTTCGTTTCAATTGTTGTTCTTCTCAACAGTTCGATAAACTTTAAACGATAGGCGATCGCAGGATAATAGTAATCTTGAGCCTAGCACAGACAAGTCAGGAAGCGACTTTGAAAGGCCCCACACTGCTTGCCCATCTATCTGCTAGTCCTCTAAGGATTTCTTCAATGTCATTATCACTCGCAGATAGTATTTTTACGCGCCAATCCATTTCTTCTGTACGAATCTTTAGCCAAAAAGTATCTTGAAAATCTTTCGGCATACAAGCAAGCAAGCTGAAAAATTCTCCTGCTTCTAAATCAAGTTTTCCCGTGCGAAATCGACTTAGACGACTTTGATGAACTCCAGTCCAAGCGCTGACTTGTTTGGCTGAATAGTCAAAAGCCAACAATAACTGATTGAAAATTTCTCTGTGCTGGCTCATCGTAACATTTCTTGACTTATTGATTGCTGAATTAGCAATATTATATTTTTGTAATTGCTATTTCAGCAATGATTACTTTTTTTATTGAGACGACTCACTGATAAGTGAGGCGGCTTTGAGTACCCATATCATAGCACCAACAGCTTTGGTGAGGTATTGGTTTTCAAGCGCCGAATCAGTAGACCAAAAACTCGGCTTAAATGTTTCTAATTTTTAAATTATGACCCAGAGTAATTGCTGCGTACAAAACGATAACTCTACCGAAAATAAGCACAAGACACCTCTTTTTTATCGTCTAACTCACTATGAATGGGTTGAAACTGTGAAAAACTTAACTGGAGCCGAAATTAAGGTGCTGTATTATTTGCGTTCGCTCGACCCGTTTGGCGTTAAGCGAAGCTCACCGCAGGTATCGCCACTTAGAGTACAGCATTACGGAAATGGCTAAAGAACTAAATATCTCGAAAGGGGCGACATCAAAAGCAGTCAAGAAATTAGACCAAATTGGTTTGCCTTGATTAACAAGTTATCGAAAGTAAAAATCAAAATAACCACTGACCAATACAAAGATACTGAGTTTCCTATAGGAAACAACGTTTCATATAGTGAACCACGGTTTCCTATAGGAAATCCGAGTTTCGTAGAGGAAACTGAGGTTTCTTATAGGAAACCACAATTTCCTATAGGAAACGAACAGCAGCTAGAACCTTTACCAGATGGTGATTTGAGAACTCTTCAGACTATTAAGACTTATTCAGACTTTATTAAGACTCTCTCAGACTACGACCGAGCGAGTTTTTTGAATTTTTGTCAAGAAAGGACGAAGAATCTTAGCGAGGAAGTGATTGATTTAGAAGCATGGTTGGCAAGCAAGACTAAAGCTGGAGAAAATCGCTGGGATGTTCAGTACCGTTTTTATAAAGCTTCACAAATTTCTACAAATCAGAAAACCGCGAACCAGCAACAAGTGCCGAGGCTCCACGAACACGGTTCGGCATGAGGTAACATATTTCTCTTGGGAAGCCCATATGACGCAAAAGAAATCAGAGCGCTTTTAACTTCACCAACAAGAACAGTACTACAATACTCGACTAACTCTTTCTCAAAAGATGCTTTCGATTGTAAACAGGGTAATTGAACCTTACCAATCACTCTATAAAATCTTTGGGCACCTCTTCTACTCCTAATCTCTTCAAAATTATTTATTTGAAAAGACTTTGTCTTTTGAAAATTTACGTCAGTGATTATTTTTACGATTTTTTCTTGAATAGTCTTTTCAGAATCCAATAGATTTGGAAAGGAAAGTACCAGATGGAATGTTCTTGCTTGTGCACTGTTAGTTCTTTTTCCAGGACTCTTAAAATACCATGAGATAGGTAAACTTTCTGACCGCAACCTGATACGCCATGTGGTAAGGTTAATAATTAGTTCTTCTTCATTTTGGGGAATTGGATCGTAGCCGCCCATCCCAGGTCTACAGCGGCAAAGTCTTGCAAATGCCAAGTAACTACCCTTAATGACCCCGTATCTTTCTATTGCTTGCTTCCCATAATGAGAGCAAGTTGGATAATATGAGCATCTTGCTGGTAAGTTGGCACTAATCTGTTTCTGGTATAAATCAATTAAATTAATTGCAAAGGTTTGTAACAGCGAGTGCTTAACTCTTACACCTGGATTAAATACGCTATCATAATTCATGGTTTGAGATGACCTAAAGGTAGAGATAAATGATTTTTTTTAAACCAAGTGATACAGCTTGGTTTAAAAAAAAAATGTAGACTGGGCAGTAAATAGCCTTAATTAGGTTACTCAGTAGAGTCAATAATTCTCAGCTCTTCCGCAGATGCAATGAAGAAATTAATTATTTTTTTAATCATCTTCACTACCAACGATTAGCCCGACGGCTACACTACCTAAGATAACGACAGGAGCAACTGCAACACTGGCAAGCACGACACTGCTACCAAGGCTGATGGTGGCAAATACTGTGCCAAAGCCTGCTTGTGTTGTTAACCCCGCTAATACAGTTCCCAGACTGGCGCCACTTGCTACGCATTTTAACCTTTCTTTCATGTTTGTTTGCTTCAAAACAGTGTATTAATTAATAACAGAAAAAAAGACACTCCTGTCAACAAAAAATACATTATTATTCCTAAAATATGCCTAAAGTTATAGATAGTTAGATATGCGAGGTGAAAAATCAGAATACTGTCTAAAAATTAGACACTTAAGTGTTATTCTAGTTTTAGAAATAATGTGGCTACCAACTTAAGGCGGGATAATTTATCAAGCATGAGTTTCAGCATTTGGGCGATTGAGCTAATCATGCTAGGCATTTTGTCCTGGTTTGTGCTGATACCCATAATGTTTATAACTGAAGTTGAGACGAAATTCTTTTTTTAAGTGCTACAACCTTTATTTATCAAGGATTCTAAACTTCGCGATCAAAACTAGCCTATAAATTATCAGTTCAGGACATTAGTGAGAAGTTATACATGATACAAACTAAGCGTAATGTGTTGATAGGAAAAATGGTTGTTTCATCTGCTGTTGATAAACCTTATTTCCTCGCCTATTTACTTTGTTGAGTGGAAAATATAGCTGAAAAGCCCACATCTCCTATGCTACTTATGTATAATGCCTAAGCCCTATTAGTTTAAACGAAGTATTTATTAGGAGAACAGAATAATGGAACATGAAACAAATAACGAGCAAAAACAACAAGAGTATGAAGCTGAAGATGCATATTACTGGGAAATGCTCCGTAAAGAATTAGAACAGATTAAGGAAGACCTTGAGTCTAGTAATGTGGAACTTGCTGAGGGCTTAGGTATTAGCCGACAGTCGTTAATTCTATTTCTAAAAGGAGATAATAAAGGATTACCAATCTACAGATCAAACCTTTTCAAGCTATGGAATTTTTTAACTGAACCCAAAAAAGATAAAAAAATTAAAGAAGAAGCAATAAAAAAACGTGAGCAGTTAAGAAAAGCTGGTCCAGAAAAAATACTTAGAACTGCTGGCTTTTTAACTACTGGTAAGCACTCGCATTCATCTGCTGAGTTTAGTAAGTATGAACTAATTGATAGTATTGCAAATAGACTTAATAATTCAAAAATTAATGATCGTAGCAAGTTTAGTGTTCTCAGAAATTATATTGAGAATAAAATTGCTGAAATTGTTTCTGCTCAAGACAAGGGAGACTATCAAAATTTTAATCAAGAAGATGAGAACTGGCTTGATAAATGGATTGCAGAAACAATCGATCAGCCACAATATGACGTTTTAGATAAATTTAAGCGTGTAATTGAACAGTATAAATCATTAGGTAAAACTGAGTTTTTAAGTAGAGAACTTTATGAATTGTATATGAGTATAAGTGAGAATCAAATATTTTTTAGAGACATAGATGATTCATTAAAAATCAAAATCACTGATTGTGATTTTACTACATTAACCTTTGAGATACAAAAATATATTAATCGCTTAGCTAAACCAGAAATGAGAGACAGCTTAAATGATAAAATAGGTAAAATCCAGTCGAAAGCAGATGAATATTTAGGACAATGTATTAAGTCTTCTCCTGTGGTAAAAGCGTCGATAAATAGTTACTTTAAAGAATCAGGCAAATATATAAAATGGAACTTTATTTCTTCAGCCACTCATATTCATAACATATTGGCTGCTGTTGAATATGGAATGGGTTACTGTTCACTAATAGAAATAAATGATTTTTATATAAAAGCGTTAGAAAGAAAATTTCATAGTTTAACAAAAATTGAAGTTGGATTTAGTGAAATTAAAGATCCTTCTAAAATATATCGAGGTTGCTGGGTTGACTATAATAGTATCCTTGGAATGCTACAAGCAGTTGTGAATGCAGTAACAAAATGGTTGTCTTCACAGCTTATAACAGATGGACATCGCCAAAAATATTGCGATATTTGCCAAAAAATAGCTGAAATTCAATATGAGTCTAGTTTGGTTTTAATATTACTAGATGAATATTATCTTTTAGAAGATGCAATTGTTAAATCTGAGTATATCATTAGTAATATTGAGCAGATAACAAACCAGATGACAAAAGAGTCTTTAAAAGAAGACGTATCAGCATTTGATTATTTTAGAACATATTTAGAGCAAAAAATCTACGAAACTAAACTAGTATTAGTCCATGCAGCATTAATGCAGGGCAATTTAAACAAAGCAACACCTTATTTGTATAGTAGTACTAACTATTACGAAAATAAAAAATACGATCCAGTTTTTGTTTTATATACTTCTGCTGACATAACTTATAACTTTCTCTCAGGAAAAAAATCCTTTCTGAATGAAAAGAAATGGCGAACTCAATTAGGGAATGTAAAGGAAAAGTTACGTAATTATATAACAACTGGATTTATCGGAGATGAAAGTTATAATGGTTACATTGATATTTATGAGTACCGTTCTGCTTCAGAATTTTTTGGAAATATTGGTTTAATAGATTTCTATTTATCTACAAACAATAATCGTAAATATTTAGAAGTTGAAGCTATTGATAATTTATTAATAGCTGCATATTATGCATCAAAAATTGGACAAAAGCACCGGACTAGCCACTGGTTATTGATGACGAGTCGTGTTTATTGTAGATTGAATAGAAAAGATGAAGCCAAAGCATATATTGAAATCGCTGAATCTATTTTAGATGAAACTTCTGTTGTAGACGAAGCTATAAAAAAACAAGATGAAACTATAGAAAAAAAATATAGTGCTACCTACAAAAAATCGCTAAGAGTTGAGATTGAATTAGCAAATGGAGAATTATTCCTACTTGAGGGTAATCATAACGAAGCTCTATTACATTTTTTATCTTCTCTTAAAGGAGCTATTGATATAGGATTTCCATTATTAATTGCTGACAACTTATACAATATTTATAGATCCGCTATAAAACTAAGTAAAAATGTTTCTTTTTCTAAAGAAATTCAGAAAATTTTCCCTGAGAATGAATTAAGACAGCTACTTAACCAAAATGAAAAAAAGCAAGACGAGACTAAAATAGTAGTAGATGTTATTAACTTATTAATGGATAAGTCAAAACAGTTAAATATAGAAAATTTTAAACAAAAAGCTCAAGATATATGGAATAATTGGTTCAATAAATCGCCATTTCATGAGAACCCTATTGCTAAAGATGAGCAACATGTTGTTGCAGAAATGATGGAAAGTGCGAGCTTTCTTGAAAGGATGCCTGAAAACTAAAAAATTGTGCACTTAAGAATATAGCATAATAGAATACACACCTTCTCTCCGATACGAGTAAATAAAAATACTCCGAATCTTTAAGTAAGTTGGCAAACATCTGCCCTGCAATAGAGATGAGTTTTAATGAGAAAACCCAAAATTCTATTGAACAAGTTCAAATTTACTCAGCCGCAGCGCAAGACGAGGTAGTTACACAGAATGTGATGAAGCGAATTGCTCAACAAAATACGTCAACTGCGGCAATTTTGGGAGCAATGCGTGCAGATGGTTTAAAATCGAAGCAATCACAAGATTTAGCGAATCTTAATTTGACCAACATTTCAAGGTCTTTAGATGGTCAAAACCAAGCACGTCAGAAAGAAATTATAGGACAAGGGTTCAGTAATCTACGTACAGCATCACAAGCACGATTGTTTTAAGGGGATTGTCTTTATGTCATTCCTGTCACTACATTGGGGACTCATTCTTGCTCAAGTTAATAATCCAAATCCTGGACAAGCAGCTTCTACTATTACAGAGGATGGAGTTGCAGCAAGCTCCGCTGTTGCTCAGTCGATGGATAAGCTATGGAATGATGTACTTGGTGGAGGATTGTATGGTGCGATAGCGAAGCGCTGCTGCAAGCAGATCGCCAATCTCGGAATTTTCTTTGCTGTAGGCACTTTGTTGATTTTCATGGTGCAGTGGACTAGAGAAATGGTAGATGGTGATAATAGCAAAGCAATCTCCTCAATCCGTAAGGCCAATAGTCGTAATAGTTTTACTAAGCAACAATGCCAAACTTTTATCACAAGCAACTCTTGGCATACGGACTATTATCAATCAAACAAATCAAACACTTTTAGAAACTACATCTGCTTCTATTGGGTTACAGGAAGCCTATCAAAGAGTAATGCTCAAGAATGGTTCTTCTGAGGCAATAAGAACATTAATTACCCAATGTAACGCTATAGCTGACCCGACTCAACAAACGGAGTGCTTACAAAATGCCCAGAAACAAGCGCAACAAATCGAATCTCAAATTGATAATAACGATTCCAATTTTCTTAAAGGTATCAATGATTTTTTCAACACAAATATTTTTCAATTAACAGTAAGGGGATTGTTATTAGCTTTTAGTATTGCCTTTCAATGGATTGTTGAAGTTTCTTTGTTATTGACAGCATTATTAGGACCTCTTGCCGTTGGAGGCTCATTACTACCTGTAGGAAATAAAGCAATTTTCGCCTGGTTAACGGGTTTCTTCTCGGTAGGTATGGTAAAACTTTGTTTCAATATAATTTCTGGTTTGGTTGCCACATTGGTTATGGACACCAATAATAATGACCCGATGATTTTTGCTTTTTCTATTGGTATTCTTGCCCCTATTTTATCTGTCGCATTAGCTGTGGGTGGAGGTATGGCGATTTTGAGAAGTTTTTCAAGTATTGCAAGTTTAGGGTTGTCTTCTGTGGTAACTGGATTTGTTAGAAAATAATCAATGATATTTAATATATGACAATTGATAAAAATTTAAACTCTTCCAATGAAGACAGACGCTTAAAATTTTTGAATCGTAGTGCAACTCGTTTTTCTAGAAGTGATACTTTAGCATTGTTCACTGTTGGAACTTTTGGGTTACATCTTTTAGCTTTCGTTATTTTGTTTCTGTTGTACGGTTCCTATTCTCAACTAAGTAAAAAAGCACCTCCAACTTTAGTGCAATTAGAAAGTGGTAAATCAATTAAAGTTGCTCAATTAGGAAGTTTAGAACGCACACCCCAGGTAGTACTACGCTTCCTTTCCGATACAATGACTTTGATGATGAATTGGTCGGGAAATTTACCAGCCACAACAGTTGAAGATGCTTATGAACCCAAGTCCGATATTGGTGTAGATATTAGTTCAATTAGTAATAGTAGGGGTAAAGTTACTCATGGAGCATGGCAAGCATCCTACGCTTTATCTTCAGATTTTCGCTCCCAGTTTTTAGAATTAGTTGCTGATATCACACCTTCGGGAGTATTTAAAGGAAGAACACAAGTAGTTTTTGTTCCGCAATATTTTCAACAACCAGTGAAAATAGCTGAAGGTAAATGGAAATTTTGAATGATTGCTAACCTTACCATGTTTGAACAAAGTAATAAGTTAGGAGAAGTAATTCCATTTAATAAAGAAATATTTGTTAGAGCAGTAGAAGCACCTTCATCTCCGTCGAAAAATGATGAACTTGCCTTCTTAGTTTATCAAGTACGTTCTAGCGGTTTAGAAATTTATGCAATACGAGATTTACCACAGGATAATTTATGAATGATAATTTAAATCCGAGTGAAAACGTTGTTTCTGAAAAACACCAGCAACCTTTACAGGAATCTGAAACTAATTAGAATGAAGAAAGTTTAGCTAAATTGCTTGGTTATGATGATTCTGAGAATAAAGATAATACTGTCTCTGAAACTGAGATAGAAACGATTGATGAAGAGGAGCCAACAAGCAATAACGAACAAGAGGAAAGCGATGGAGATGTTAGTGATTCAAATAATAATGTAGTTGATACTCATGAATTATTTGATGACCCACATGATGGTAAAACTCAACCAAATGAAGGCAACTAATCCTTTCGCTAAGTTTGGTGCAGTAGGCTTTATATTACTAGTTGTGTTTGGTACGGGAGCCACTTTCCTTAATACTATTATTTCTGGTAAACCAAGAACTGCACCCATTGTTGCAGATAACAAAACTGAAAAACCGAGAGTGCTTTTTAAAGAAAATACTAAACCAATAGAAAACGAAAATGGGAAATTAAAAGCCGAATTAGCATTATCAACTCAAAGAGAGAAAATTAAATCTGTCTCCTCAGAATCAGAAAATACTAAAATGCCCATTCCAAAAACGGATTCTCAAACTCCACAAAAATTGAACGAAGATAATATTAAAACTCCTCAGAAAAACATAGCTTTGGAGCAAAGACCACCATTTGTAAGTAGGGCACCTGTTTATAGAACAATTTCTCGTCCTCCAATACGACAAAATTATTATCCTGCACCAAGATATAACAGGACGGATAGAGTGTTACCTCCCGCTTCTCCCAAAGCTACAATCAACCCCAATCCACCACTAATAAATTCTCCTATAAGAAGAATATCACCACCACCTAACCGTGATTTACCATCTGAAATAGACCCAACACAGCAATGGTTAGCTGTAAATCAATTAGGTAGTTATGGTACTGCACAAATTACACCTTTTAATGAAGAGAAGAACAAACAAAAAAGTCAGGAGGAAGTTAAACCCGCAGTACATGAAGAACCAGTTTTACCCAAAACAATACCATCAGCGACAGCTTTAGTAGTTAGCCAAAAAGCAGAAAATACAACTTATCCTAAACCACTTTATAGAGAAGAAGCTCGAATTTTGAACGCTTCTTGCCTCTCTTGGGAAAGCTGTCATATACCAAAACAAACCGTAAAGCAATTAAAAATAGGTTCTACTATAGCTGGAAAATTAACTACACCATTGATTTGGGATAAACATTTAACCTCGAATACAAATCCCAAGCAATCAAACTTTAATCAACAAGAAAACTTTATTATCCAAACTACCGAACCACTTAAAGATAAAAATGGTTCTATCATCATTCCTAAAAATACTCAGATTGTTGTAATTATACAAAACATTCAAGAATCTGGATTAGTACAACTTCAAGCAGCGCAGATTGTTATTGATGGCAAACAATACATCCTTCCTCAACAAGCAATTAGTATTCGTGGAAATTCGGGTAAACCTTTGGTAGCATCCAAACGAGGTAATAAAGGCGACGATGTTGCTACACAGGATGCAGAAACGTTTATAGTTGGTTCTCTTGCGAAAGTAGGTAAAGTACTCAATCAACCCAAATCCGAGCAATTCTCTACGAATAACGGTTTTGGCGGTAACAGTAGTTTTTCTTCCATTAAACGAAGTAATTCTAATATCTTAGGTGCTGTTTTAGAAGGTGGATTTGAACCACTTACCGAACAAATGAAAGAGCGAAATGAACGAAAAATATCAGAAATGAAACAGCGAAAAAAGGTTTGGTATGTCCCTGCCAATACGCACGTACATATATTTGTAAATCAATCCTTTACCTTGAGAGAACGATGAAAAATCTTCTACAAAAAGCTGTCCTAATTTCTATATTCACCGTAATTAGCTTTACCAGTATTTCAATGAAAGTAATTGCTGGTGAGATGAAAAATGGTGTAAAGCGTATAAGCTCATATATTGCGACTGGTAATAGTGAAAGTGAAATACCATTAATCGAGTTATCCCCTGGATATGGAGTCAATATTTCATTCATCCCTACTGGCGAAACAGTAGAGAAGGTATGGTTGGACAATCCTGCTATTGCTTATGAGGATGTTGACGGCTGTTTATCGGGTTTAGGAAAAGAGTGCGAGTCCGAATCTGGCGCAACCGTATTACATTTGCGACGAATTAAACCGTTAGATTTTAAACAGTTACCTTCATCTAATAGCAGCTTATTAACAGTAGTAACAAAAGGTGAAAAACGACGGGTTTATTTATTTCGGGTAGCAATGGGGGATAAAACACCCAAATTGCACACAATTGAAATTACACCAACTAAAGAAGAGCTTAATACTGATAGATTTCTCATTACACATATTGAGAATTTACAGTTAATAAAGCGAGGGCTTGTAGTTGCCAAGCAACAGCGTTTAATTTCTCAGGAATCTCGTGTCTGGAGAAGATTACAAAACTTTTTAGTTTCGGCGAGAGCGGGAGAACAGATAAATGTAGCTGCTCTTAAAAGTGGAATTTCTATGCAGTTAGTTAATCGCTTAATAGAACTAGGACATAATCAAAATTCAAATTTAAATCCATGAAACTATCAAATAAAAAAATTAGTTTAATATCTGGCATCGGTTTATCAATAATGATTTCCGGTGCAGCAATCGTTTCATCCCAGGCTCAAGAAAAACCTGCTTCTTTAACTACACACCGATCAATAAAAACTACTGATTGGCAGAATACTCGTATACCAGATTGGAATCAAATTACTTTTTCAACAATGCCTTTAATTAATACGGATGGTTCATTTCAAGCACCTCCGGGTATTGAAGAAAAATTAGGTTACAATCCTAATCGCAGTTGGGAAAAAGGACAAAACATAGCACAATTTATGATGTTAGGTGATTTTCAAGATTCTTTTGAGCTACAAAAGTTTTCGCTGACTGATATTTCTCAAATAGTTGGCGAGGACTTGAGTAAACTTAATTTAGAAAGTTTTGGTGTAATCAAACTACAAACTTTAGGTAGTTTGGTTTCAGCAATTCCCGGTTTAGAAAATATCCCCATCGCCGAAGTTAAACCCGTCGGCGATTTATTGTCACAGAAATTATCTAGTTTAGTAGATGCTAATCAAACGATTGGTAATTTATTAGGGCGTTCTGCTGGCAGCAGCGCTTCGCTATCGCCACATTTAAGTAAGTTAGATTTTTCTGAAATTGATTTGGAGAATTATAATATTGATTCCATACCTGGACTATCTTCAACTCCGATTGATGAATTTGAAAAGTGGCAAGGAACTTATATTGATTCAGTTCCAGGTTTGAAGTCGGTTCCCTTCTCCCAATTTCCCAAGCCCATAAACGCTATAGGTGGAGAAGTGGGAATTGTTACAGCAAAAGCATTTAGGGGTGAAAGATTAATCGAACGTGTTGGTCAAATGCATTTTGGCGGTGTAAGTATTCCAATTGATTCAGAAATTACTAATGTTAACGAAAGCAATTCTATCAAAAAATATGGTGTCGCAGTTGTAGATGGATATAGCAAAGCGATGGAAGCAATGGGTTGTGATGAGAAAGTAGAAAATATTAAAAAATAAATGTAAATAAATTTCCTGAATGATTATGAAAAAAGAATTACGTAATAAAATTATTTGTATTCAAATATCATTTATACTCCTATCATGTTTTTCAATCGCTATTTTATTATGGTTGGTAAATGTAGCATCACCTAATAAGAAAGCAAATGATATTGAATATTATTGGCAAAATGCTGTAGATGTCGTCCCGGAACCTCTACTTACGAAAGCTGTGTCTTTTTTCTCGAAAACTAAGGTAGATAAAAAATCTATCAAAGTTTTAAAAATACCATTCCCAGGTGCTGGTGAATTATTTGTATTTGATTATCGTTCGCCTCAACTTTGTGGAATCGGCGGCTGTTTATATGAAATTTATCATTCAGAAGGAGAGCATCTTTTAGAGATAATTGCTAGTCCAAATTTACCTCCCTCTCAACAGTTAATAAAAGTCGAAGATAGTACTAATAAAGCTTTCCCTTGCATAACTTTCACTCAAAAGACAACCATGAATTCTATGGTATCTCTTAATAAATATTGCTTTGATGCTGGTAGATATATGCGCTTCAACGAAGCTTGGACAACTATCGAACAAAAAACGGAAAAATGACAACTATTAAATTACAGACAACGGCGACACCACCGACTTTACAGATTGAAAGACTGGCTGATTTGATGAAGTCCCAATCTGGGCTGACGCTTATAGGTTGTTTTATTGCGATCGCCATTTTCAATTTCCTATCCGGCAGTAATCATAAAGGTAAAGTAGCAACCAGCTACTGGGGAGGTAAACGCGAAAAACAGAAAGCTAAACGCAAAGCTAAAAAGCAGATTGCTAAACCAATCCGCAACTCAGTTGCCCTTTATGTTGGCACTCCACCCGATATACGTTCGCAAATCGAAAAACAATGGCGTGAGAAAGGTTTAATGAAAAATAAACCCGCCTTCTCTCAACAACTGCATAAGTGGAAGGAGCCAGACAAAACGTTATATTTCCCCGATGCTCTGCATAGGAATTTCTGCTATTGGTGCAGCAGGTTCTGGTAAAACATTCTCAGTTATAGACCCCTTGCTCCGTAGCGCTTTTGACCAAGGATTTCCAATGTGTCTTTATGATTTCAAGTACCCCGCGCAGACGGTTCGCGAGCTGTAGCTTATGCTATGAAACGTGGTTACAAAGTGCGGGTATTTGCGCCGGGATTCCCCGAAAGTGAAACTTGTAATCCTTTGGATTTATTAAAAGATGAGGAAGACGCGATTGCAGCCGGACAAATGACACAAGTTATATCTCGTAATTTTGACCGCAGTAACAATAGTAGCGATAAATTCTTTGAAGAAGCTGGCGATAGTTTAGTTGAAGGTATTTTACTGGTAACAAAGGCAGTGAAAACTTTAACTGGAGATGATAAATATTGCGACTTAATGATGGCGCAAGCAATTTTATCTTTACCAAATTTGGCAGCACGTATGGAAGCTGCTTCCAAAGATAAACTCAAAGTTTGGACTTCTCGTCCGCTTTCTCAACTTATTAGCGTTAAAGATTCAGAAAAAACAGCAGTATCAATTATCGGTACCGCACAAAGAATGTGGAGAGCGTTTCCTCAAACGCGATTTTGTTGGGGCATTTTGCGGTAAAACAACGCTACCACTGGATTTAGATGGCAAGCAGTTGATTGTATTTGGGTTGGATAGAAATAACCGAGATATTGTTGGTCCGTTAGTTGCGGCTATTTTACACATGATTGTCACCCGCAATGTATCGCGTACCGTACCGCGTTCCGACCCTTTAATTGTGGCATTAGACGAATTACCAACTTTGTATTTACCAGCATTAGTAAATTGGCTCAATGAAAATAGAGAAGATGGGATGGTGGGGATTTTGGGATACCAAAATATTGCTCAATTAGAGAAAGTTTACGGGAAAGAACTGACAAGGGCTATTTTGGGTGGTACTGCAACTAAGTTTATATTTAATCCCCAAGATCCCGAATCTGCAAAGTTATTCAGTGACTATCTGGGAGAAATGGAAATTCAGTTTAATTCCAAATCTCGCAGTACGGGAAAAGGTGGAGGCTCTCACAGCAAAGACCGAACATCATCAGAAAAGGCATTTATTAGAACCAGCCCAGTTTGCCAAGATGGGTACTGGAAGGGCAGTAATTATCAACCCAGCTTACACTCGTGGTACGGAAGCTTATGTTCCGCTGTTGCAAAAAATAAAGGTTCCATTATCAGATATTCAACAGATGAATTGGTCGGAGGAGAAATGGGAATTTGTACGAGAAAGACTGATTCAAAATAATGGAGTTATTATTAGTGATTCAGAGCGTTCTAATCAGTTTTTGGAACGGGTTCATTTAGCAGAAGAATTATTTCCACTACCCGAACAACCAGGTGTTTTACCTTCTCCCCAAGAGCTTGCAAGCGTGTTTTAAATGAGATGTTGAGGGCATTCTATTACTTTCGGCGGAATCAAAAATATTGATAATAAAAAAATGCAAACACTACAAACAAATTGGAGTACAGAGGTTTCATCTCTTTTAAAGAAGTATCCGAAATGGCAGAAAATGTTGATGTCCGCTATTGATAAATCGAAATTAGATACAGGCTATTGTCCTTTCGTTATAGAAATATTTGACCAATATGGTTTATTGGCTGGCAGAATCAATAAATTTGGATGCTACGAATGCGCGAGAAATAGTAATCAGGAGAGCCAATTTATAGCTTGGATGTTTGATGGAGATAATCACAATTTTTTATGTAGATTCACAGATACTTCTGAATCGTATACCAGCACAATTCGTGTTAATGTGATGAGCGATATATTTACTTTAAACTCTGGTGATGCAACTGCGATGCAACAGCATTACGAACGAATAATTGAAACTTTGTTAAGGACGTTATTGAATGACAAGCATTCAGGAGAGAACCAGCGGCAAGACTTGAAAATATTTGATGGCGATAGGTTGGTTTACGGACGAGAGAATAATCAATTTCGAGATGAAGTTTCTGGGATATCGGGACAGTTTTTAAATCCTCAACTTATTACAGAACTTCAGCAATTACGCACTACACCTGTTGGTGATGTCGTAGAAGGAGCAATTAATAAAAAAGTTGAATTAAACGGACAAGTTATTCTACAGAGTGACGAGAGTGGTAAAGTACTTGTTAATAATTTTTTAGAAGCTGAATCAAATCATAGTCAAAGTAAATCAGAAGTAGCCAAAACCAATAGTCAAGTTTACGAACGGCAAGACTCGAAGCAAATTCATGAAAGCAACTTTCCGGCATAATGGCTATAATACTCAAAAACCTGAAATTAAAAATGATAAAACTTTACCACTCACCAATGGCTCAACGCGAGTTAAAGATTCACTTCAAGTTTTAGAAGATAGTCCTTTAAAGAATATTCTCTTATCTGAAGTTGAACAGTTAAGAACTGAGTTGAAGGCATTACAGCAAGAACGTAGTTTTTATCAAGAACTAATTGAACAAAGGTTACGACAACCCAAAAATACTTCATGGTGGCAGCAAGCTATTAATAATGTTTCGACTGTGGTTCAAAGCTTAACTTCTGCGATTAAACTAGGGATGCGAGAATTCAAAGAGGATTCTGTACAACATAAAGGTGCTGCATCTTTAAAAACTTTATTTCATCTCCAAACACAACAGGCGAGCAGATCAATATACTGCCGGTAAGTATCAAATTTCTCGTCAAGGCTCCTTATATGAAGTATCTAGTTCTTCAACGGGTAAATTGTTAATGCAGTTCCGTTCAACTCCTTTAGGTTTGAAAGTTGAGAAAGGTAATTTGGATAATACACAAATTCAAGACATTAGTACACTACAACATTCTAGGCAAGAAAAATGAATCTCTACCTACAACATTCACGCCTGTAGGTAAGCAGGAAGCCGAATATTTCTCTCGTGTAGAAACAGTAACGTCGGCTTTGGTACAGTATGCTATCGCTCAACAGAAAGAAGTTGAAATAGATGGTGTTTTTTCTTATAAATGGACAGCTAGTCCGGAAGGTAGGGTGCATATTGAAGCTAAAGATGGACGTGGTGTGTTGTTAGAAAAGGATGGGGGAAAGCTCAAAAGTAATATGAGTCAGAAAGATTTAACGTATTTTGAACAAATACTGCCTAAACTTCAGCCTTCAAAACAAAATTTAGTAGAGTCAGAATCCAAGAATAACCAAGATTTTGAATTAGTTTAGTACAAAATTAATAACGGATTAACAATGGAATTATCTTATTTAAACGTATTGATTGATTCAGGTGTTCCTATCGTCAACGTAACTGCTTCAACCAGAGAACGTGCAACTGTTTTAGGGTCGATTATAAGAAACAGTGCTTCTCTAAAAAATGTTCCTGTATATTTATGGAATTCTGGCTGGGGATGCATGGAACAAGTAAATTGTAATTCGGAAGATAAAATAGATTTTGAAGCTATACATTCTAGTTGTTTATGCAAGCACGACCTAGATATTTTTGATGTTTTTGAGTTTTTAATGGATTCTGAAAGAGAAGGAATTTTTGTTTTTGAAAACTTATTTTCTTTAGGAAATACTGCGTTAGAAGAAGATAAATTGTTTTCTCACAAACTCATATCAAAAATCGTTAATATTTACTATGAACTTGAAAATAATAGTTTCTTCAAAAAACTAATCATTTTGACCACAGATAATGTTGAAATACCCTCAACTCTTGCTAGTTTAATTCCGACCTTATTTAATCCATTACCTTCTGAGAATGATATCGCTGATTACCTCAAAAAAGAATTACCATGTTTGACACAGAAAACTAATTTATCGAGCCTAGTAAGTGCTGCTTCTGGTCTGACTATTGAAGAAATTCGCTTGGGGTTAAAAATTGCTATTCGTCCTGAGTTAACAACAAATATTCATGACTTATTAAAACAACTTCTAGCTTACAAGATTAATCGCTTTCGTTCTTTGAATTTGAATTTTGTTTCAAAGCCAAGCGTACCTGATTTTGGCGGTTTGGATTTGTTCAAAAAGTTTATAGAGCAAGCCAAGCTGGATTTTTCGACGGAAGCTAAGAAAGCAAATATTCCTCTTCCCAAGGGATGTTTGTTAGTGGGACCACCTGGAACTGGTAAATCTCTTGCAGCAAATGTCTGTGCTTCTGTTCTGGGTTTTCCCCTTGTCAGTATAGATACCGCAGCCGTTGTGAGCGGTGGTGCGACGTATTTGAAGCGTACTTTGAAACGGGTGGAAGCTTGCGTTCCTGTAGTGCTTTATTTTGACGAATTAGATAAGCTATTTTCTAATTCATCAACTGGTGGTGAAGATACTAATTCTACACAGATTTTAGGAACTTTACTTACCTGGTTGCAAGATAAAGAAACTGCGGTTTTTGTCGTTGCTACCCTTAATAGGATTGATGTGTTACCCCCTGAATTAACCAGGATGGGAAGGTTTGATGAAATATTTTATGTGGGATTCCCTCAAGCTTACGAGCGTAAGGAAATTTTGATGATGCATTTGGCAAGATTTGATAAGCGCTATAAGGATAGTGATGTGCTTACACTTTATGAATGGCGGATTATTCTCAATAAAACTATTAACTGTACTGGTGCGGAATTAGCTCGAATGGTGGAGAAGGCTGCACGCAAATTATTTCACCAGGGGCTTAAAATGAATATTGGCTTGAATGAATTACTGGAACAACGGGACTCAATGGTGCCGTTGTATGTTAGGGATACTGATAGAATTTTGGCGATCGCAAATCGTGCTAAATATTTTGCACAACCTGCTAGTAGTGAAGATACGTCGGTGTTTGCTCCTGCTATTACTTCCTTTTGGGGCGATGCAGTATAAAGTAGAACTAAAGATAATAGCTAGCCCTAATAACCTATAACGCTTGTATTAGTGAAGCAGATTCAGTTTTCGCTTGATTTTCTACTAGGGAATTAGCGATTAAATTCAATACCTCAGATTTCCGCTCAATCGACATCGAACCAATTAGCGATCGCAAATCAACCGTGTCTAACATTGACTCCCCATTTATGCAGGAAAAGTAGTAAATAGATGCTTCCGAAGGCAAAGCGGCTATCAAGTTGAAAAGAGTTTCAGCCATCAAATCTTTACCGTTCCGAAACTGGCTAATCTGACGCTCCTGCACCCCACTTTTCTGAGCTAGGACTTTTGCCTGAATACCGAATTTTTTTAATGTCTGGTTAAAAGCTTCTCTATAATGCATTTTTATGTATAAGAGTACAATTTATGCTAATTAAATTGTATTATTAGTCTATAAGCAAAAAAGCCTAGATAGAAGGCGAATAATTTAATGCTACCAGATTAAGCCGGTTGCGACTTCGCGTTCTGACTAAGCGCAATAAAGAAAGCTTATTGCTCCCAAACTAAAAAATGCCTGCTTTAAATCGTTAGTAGCTATATAGCAATATTTTTATTTTTGCTTCTATTTAAGAAAAGTGTGTTTGCGCCCAGTTCGTAGAGGATTCATTCATGACAACTCTTTTTGACATTGAATTATATCAGGACTTTGAAAAACAAGGCACTCAACGCGACTGGGATAAAGTTTTTTATGACCCTGCTTGGGACGAACCAAACGGTCTTACCGATATTGACCAAAATAAAGTTTTGGGAGAGGAAGAGAAAAATTTATCCCCTGAGATCAAATGCTTGTCAGGACTATCTGATTCAAAATTTTCTGAATCTATAACGGTCAAATCAGCAGATACAGAAGAATTAACCCCAACTCCTCGAAGCTCGATTCAACGGGAGCAAGAATCTGGCCTTAGATTATTTAATCATTCCTTGAAAGCAATCAGTTTATGGCAGCCTTATTGCTCATTGATTGCTTTGGGTATAAAACAGTATGAGACTAGAAGCTGGAAAACCAATTATAGAGGTAAGCTATTAATTTGCTCCACAGCCAAACTTACTAAAAAGCAATATCAACAGTATTGGAAGATTTGCAGTAGCGTCGAATTACCAGATTGGAACGAAATTAATTTTCCATGTGGGAAGGCGATCGCCATTTGTGACTTAGTAGATTGTATTTCCATAACACCTTTATTTATTAAGGAACAGTCAGAAACAGAAATAACTAGTGGGGATTGGGAAGTTGGACGTTATGCATGGAAGCTAGAAAATATTCAACCGATAACAGAACCGTTTGCTGTTAAGGGTAAGCAAGGATTATTCAATATCTCTATTGATACTCTTCCATCTAATCCTAAAATAGCAGAATTAATAAAGGCTAAGGAATCAATCACTCTTATTCCAGAAGATTGCTTGAAGTTGAATACGGGAGGCAGGGAGCAGAGACTAGGGAGCAATAAATCATTATCATCAGACGAATGGTACACTCCACCTCATGTATCTGAGCTTGTAACTCAGGTGCTTGGACAAATTAGCCTTGACCCCTGCGCGGATGAAGGGAAGCATATACCCGCAGCAATGCACTACACCGCGATGGATGACGGTTTAATTCAAGAGTGGAACGGACGTGTATTTATAAATCCTCCGTACTCTCAACCAGGTGCGTGGATAAAGAAGCTACAGACTGAGGTTGCGTCAGGACGAGTAAAGGAAGCTATAGCGCTAATTCCTGCTGCTACTGATACTAAATGGTTATCTCCAATATTGAAATCTCAACCCGTTTGTTTTTGGACTGGTCGAATCAAGTTCCTTGATATGAGTTACAAACCAAGATTATCAGCTCGGCAATCGCACTGTCTGGTTTACTGGGGTGAAAATTGGGAAAGGTTTAAGGAAGTGTTTGACCCTTATGGTGTGGTTTATCCGCCAGCATGTACGTGGGTTAACAAAAATGTTTCTACGCAGGATGCAGTACTAACGGTTAGCTCAACCGTTAGTACTCCTGAGCAGGAGGAGACAGAACCAGTACTAATGGTTAACTCAACCGTTAGTACTCCTGAGCAGGAGGAAACAGAACCAGTACTAATGGTTAGCTCAACCGTTAGTACTCACGAGCAGGAGGAAACAGAATCAGTACTAATGGTTAACTCAACCGTTAGTACTAAAAGAAGAAATCGAGGAAAGGGCACGGGAAGAATTCAGATACGAACTATTACCAAGAAAAATGGTAAACAGTACCAGCAGGCTTGGTATGACTGGCAGATCAAAAGTGGTGAAAAAACAATTTCCAAAAGTACTTACATTCCTAAGCGATTATTGCCCCAGGTACAGCAATTGGAAGCGGGTAAAGCAACAGTCGGGGATATTCTAAAGTTATTAGAGTAAAAACATATACTAGTTATATTTTTTATCAATATAAATTAAACAAAGTACTCAAGTATAAATTATATTTTATACAATAGTTATTTTATATATTAAATACCTAAAATAATTCAGTAGTGAAATCATATTTATTGTTCTTTTTAGCGTAAATTATAGTTGCAAGTTCATCAAACCAATTAATGGACATTAATATCCGAAAAGAAGAATTCAGTTATGCATATATATATGCTGTTGTATCGGCAGCGGGGTATTCATGTCAGATAGCATCTAGACCTATGGATATAGGTGGAATAGATATCGTTATTTCGGGTCAAGAAAAGGAATATTCTTTGTATCCACCGCGTTTAGAAATTCAAGTAAAGTCTACTTCTACTTCTGTAATAGATAACGAGTTTATTAGATACCCGCTTAAACTTAAAAACTACAACGAACTTAGAAAATCAAAAAATGGCCGTTCCTAAAATTTTGATTCTTATTTTGCTTCCTGAGAACCCACAAGAGTGGATTAATCATTCAGAAGCTGAGTTGTGCTTACGTAAATGTGGATATTGGTTATCATTAAAAGGAAAACCACAAACGCGAAACGTTGAAAGCGTTACAGTTTATTTGCCGCGCCAACAGCTATTTACAGTGAATGCCGTAAAAAATCTTATGGAGCAGGTTGAAGCAAGAGGTCAATTATGAAAGCAATCGTTAATGATGTTGAAATACTTAACTATGCACGAACCATGTCAAGTTGAAAGTTATTTAAAGTCTAAAGGATGGCATGAAAGGACTCGCGTACCCAATGAAGTGTCGGGATGGACTAGAGATACTTTCTCCGACGACAAAATCAAAATTTATTTACCATTAGATCCTAGTTTTGATGACTACCCGCGCCGTATGTATGAAGTTATGGAAATTTTAGAAAAAGTAGAGAATCGTTCTCAGCTTGATATATTAGGCGAACTTATTACTATTATTCATAACGTTACCGTTCAAGGTGTTGTCATACAAATTGACGAACCATTGTCGGAATATTTGGATGGTGAAGTAACCTTGATGGGTGTAGTAGTTAATAAACTAAGAAAAATAAAAACTGAATTAAAAAACCACGATTATATTTTAGCAATTAAGGCTTATCAAGAACGCTTAACAATCACTTCTCAAGGCGATTTGATTAAAGAGAATGATGCTTTTATTTTAAAAAAACCATCTAATATAACTTTAAAAAATCTTGAATAACACTATTAACCAATAATAGCTACTTCAAGCACGTCATTTTTAATCTTTAAGCTCTTCAAAAATACCATGCTACTTTTCTATCAATAATTTACAAATCACTAAAAACCACTAGACAGAACCTTCTCAACCCTCGTCGGAATATTCTCTTCCGCACAAGCTTTCAAAACCTTAATAGCAGTTTTATTGTTCTTAGTCGCGAAATGCTCCCATATTCTGAGCCAATCATTACAACTAAAAGTATGTACTTGTACTACTCCAAGTTCGTTAATAAATCGACATTCGATAGGTTGGTGAGATATCTTCATTTTAGAAAGCATTCTAGCTTTTTTAGGTGAATTATCCATCAACCAATCATAATTCATTTCAATACACTGCAATCCCTGTGCATATGAAATCCGATATTCTCCAGTTGCTAATACCAAAACTTCTAAATTAATCTCATCGTTAAGTTGAATTTGAATTGGATTTGCTCTTTTTACTAAAGAACTACTTTTAAAAAAACAGGGATTTGGTAAAACAAAGTTTTTCTGCGATTTAAAATTTAATCCCTCTATAAAATCTTCCCATTCTTCACGACATAGAGATAATCGATGATGCTTTAATTTACCTCCTTCGAGAAGATGCTGTAAATAAGTTGCGATTGCAGGTAAAGTAATTGCATTAATAACAACTTTAG
>JBARZF010000964.1:0-6493 GCA_049649675.1 Rivularia sp. (in: cyanobacteria)
TACAGACCTAACCCCCAACCCCTTCCCTGCAAGGGAAGGGGAGCAAGGCTTGAAGCCTCTCTCCTTGTAGGAGAGAGGTTTGGAGAGAGGTCAAAACTGTATTACATCCAACTGAAAACCGCTATATGTTGCACGGGTAGTCATAATTGTTATAGAGTTTCTTTGTTCCCCCCAACCCTACTTCTCGTTTGCTGTTTGCTCTAAATTAAAACCCAATTTCTCCTATTAATCGTCCAATTTGATCGCGATTGATATTTGTAATCAGTATGAAAGCAGAAAGTTTTCCTTTATAAATCAACCCTTCAGCGATCGCAAGCCCCTTCAGAGTTCGTCTAAGTCTTGGTGAGATAACAATTACAGAAGTTATTAATTTTTAAAGTTTTGACATTTTAGCTATTGAAAAATGTATTATTGATTCGGGTTATCTAATACCCAATTCCCCATTCCCAATTAAAATGCTTACCGAAATATTAATAAAAGATAAAACTCCGCAGCAAAATCTAATATCAGAAGCACTTGCAGATAAATTACGAGCAGAAGCTTTTGGTATTACACCAGAAAATGTAGAGGAAACTATAGATAAACGCTGGAATTTACTAAAATCAATTTATCCTGCTTTTAAAGAATTATGTCAAACTGATTTACAAATATCTTCTAATGCGGTATTACCAACATTATGGGATTTATGGCTACCTTTAGCAACAAAAATTGCATCGCGACATCAACAACTTCAACGTCCTTTTATACAGGGAATTTTAGGTGGGCAAGGAACTGGCAAAACCACAAGTTGTAAGATTATTAGTTTAATATTGTCGCAATTAAAATACAATGTTTTAAGTTTGTCTATAGATGATTTATACAAAACTTATCAAGCTCGTTTAATTTTACAACAACATGACCCTCGTTTCATTTGGCGGGGGCCACCGGGAACTCATGATGTTGATTTAGGGTTAAATATTTTAGATAATATTCTTCAACGACAAACTACTATAAGTGTTCCTCGCTTCGATAAATCGCTACATTCTGGAAATGGCGATCGCACTTTACCAGAAACGGTAGAAAACATTGATATTGTGTTATTTGAAGGTTGGTTTGTCGGCGTTTGTCCAATAAATCCAGCAGCATTTAATACTCCACCGCTACCGATTATTACAGAAGCAGATAAAGCATTTGCTAGGGATATTAACGATTTGCTCCACGATTATCTACCCTTGTGGCAACGCTTAGATAGTTTAATCGTGCTATATCCGACAGATTACCGTCTTTGCTTAGAATGGCGCAAACAAGCCGAACATCAGATGAAAGCCAGGGGAAAAACTGGAATGACAGACTCACAAATCCTATATTTTGTAAATTACTTTTGGAAAGCACTGCACCCAGAATTATTCATCAAACCATTAATAAAATCTCCATCAGTCGATTTAGTAATTGAAATAAATCGCGATCGCAGTTTTGGGGCAATTTATCAATGAACAATTTTCACCCAAAGGGTGCGGATGGTTAATTCACTGTACTGGGTTAAAACCAAAAAGCGTAAATAATATTTTAGTTTAATTTAATGTAATTTAATACATCTACTGTTTAACTATTTCCGGGTTAAATAAAAACTGTTTTTGATAAACGAAATAACCATTAGTACTTGTATCTGCTGTTAATCCTCCAATACTGTTTTGTCCCCTGGTATTACTCGCGTAAATATCGATTCTTAAATATATTTTAAGCAGATTAATAATAGATGCACCCAAATATTATAAATATTTTTTGGGATATTTAAAACAGTAAGATCAAGTATTACACCCCGACCGAATATGAAAATTATAGTATGTTTACTTGAAGATGTAAGTATTTTAAAAAACAGTTATTTTTATTTTTATGTAGATTTAAATTGCTTAATTCAAACAGTTTGTTTTTTCTATTTTTTTGTGATTATAAATACAAAAAAACTAAGATTAAATATTAATAAAAAATTGCTTTTAACTAATTCTATATTCGCTATTGAAGGTATCGAAAAGTCCGATCATAATCAGTTAATTATTCCCGAACTTTCTCAGCAAATAATGCTTCCTAATCTTGATAAAGTTGCTGGTGGTTTCTCTGCATTAAGTAACGGTGCTGTTCTGATTCGATGGGATGATACCAACTCGAAAATTCCCAGAGTTAATAAAAATGACAATGATTTCGATGATTTCATTATTCGTGCTGGTGGTCATGAAGAATGTATCGAGGAATAATCTGTTACATCCCTCTTAGTTACATTTACGATAACTAATTAATCCAGTCTAGATTTAGTTCTCAGTTAAAGCAACAGTCATGTTAACTTTTTAAACCTATTTGCTACCTCTGTTTATGAAGACGTAGCATTTTTTTATTCGCCTAAACTAATAAAACACGCTATCCTAAGCAATAATACTGATTCTTCGTCTTAAAATAATTTTGGTTTTTAGATTAAAAAAGCCCTTGTTTTTATTTTTTAATTATTTTGTCAGCTAAATCTTCAAGCAACCGTATTTTTAAAATCCAAAATCCAAAATCCAAAATCTAAAATCTAAAATCCCATGACTCATCACATTCTCAAAGCTACCAAAGATACCGTACATCTTGGCGGTTTTTCGCATTTACTCGAACCAGTAATAACCGTCAATTCTGGCGATACAGTCGATGTAGAAACTTACACGGGGTTTCATGTTTGCGACAAAGCACCGCCGGAGTTTGTCACTCCTGCATTATGGGATATATACGAAAATCTTTCCCCCAAACAGAAAGTAGCACCGGGACCACATTTATTAACGGGACCAATTTTCGTGCAAGATGCTCAACCTGGTGATGTTTTGGAAGTAACTTTAAAGCATATTACACCAAGTTTACCAGTTGGTTTTAACGCTATTCGTAAAAATTGGGGTGCTTTACCAGAGCAATTTAATCAACCTGCGTTAAGATTTATTCCCTTGGATTTAGAAAATAACGTTGCAGAATTTCCCACGGGTAGCGGTATTAAAATTCCCCTCAAACCATTTTTCGGTATTCTTGGGGTTGCCACAGCCGAAAATTCCCGAAACTCCATACCTCCAGGAAACTATGGTGGCAATATGGACAACCGCGAATTACAAGCTGGTTCCAAAATATTTTTACCCGTATTCCTTCCCGGTGCCTTATTTTCCATCGGTGACGGACATTCAGTTCAAGGAGACGGGGAAGTAAATGTGAATGCAATTGAAACTTCGATGAACGGTACTATTGAACTAAAGCTTCGCAAAGATTTGCAAATCTCAACACCAATTGCCGAAACTCCCACTGATATCATCACGATGGGCTTTGCTCCGACATTAGATGAAGCTTTAGAAAAAGCTTTAAAAAATACGATCAATTTTCTGGTAAGCTGCACGAAGTTATCACCAGAAGATGCCTATGTATTATGCAGTTTAGCCGTAAGTTTTCGTATTACTCAAGTCGTCAACTTACCCCAAAAAGGCGTACATGGAATGCTATCAAAAGCGATTTTGCCAGAAGGGAGTTGGGAATTTTAGATTTTAGATTTTAGATTTTGGATTGATAATCAGGTGTTAGGAGTTAGGAGGCGCGGAATTATATTTAAACAAAATCTTAAATTGGCTTAAGGGTATTGAAATGTAAATAGCAATAAAAAATGATAAACTTCACATAAAATTATCAACTATCAACTATCAACTATCAACTAACAACTAACAACTAACAATTAAAACATGGAAAATTGGTTGCTTCTAGTAATTAGTGGATTATTTGCAGGTATTCTCGCTGGATTGCTGGGTATTGGTGGTGGTACGGTTTTAGTACCTATATTATTGGCATTTGGATATACACCATTGCAGGCTGTTGCTACTAGTAGTCTGGCAATTGTAATTACGGCTACTTCTGGAACTATTCAGAATTGGCGCATGGGCTATATCAATTTTAAAAAGGTGATTTTTTTAGCATTACCTGCGGCAGTTACAGCTTATTTTAGTGCTGGAATAGCAAAGTTTATTCCTCCCCGCAATCAATTAATTTCTTTTGGCATTTTACTTTTATTTACTATTTATTTAGTAGAGTTACGCAAAAAATTATCGAAAAAGCAAGAAGAATCACAAAACGAACAAAATCAACAAAATCAGGAATCGAAAATTGGTTCTATTGTTGCTCCAATTGTTACCGGCGGTCTTGCTGGTATGCTTGCTGGTATATTCGGAGTGGGTGGTGGTGTAATCATGGTACCTCTACAAATGCTTTTACTAGCAGAACCGATAAAAAGAGCAATTCAAACTAGTTTGGGAGTTATTGTTATTAGCTCTATTTCTTCTGCTACTAGACACGCTATTGAAGGTAATATCTTGTTAACTCAAGGTTTAATTTTAGGATTTGGTGGACTTTTAGGGGCACAACTTAGTACCCGTTTTTTACCTAAATTACCCGAACAAGTTGTTAGTTTAACATTTCGGATTGGGCTTGCTGTTTTAGCGGTTTATATTTTTTGGAAGGCTTATAATATCTAGAATTGTGGTAATCGGTAATTGGTAATTAGTCACAGAGAAAGAAGATTTACTTAGTTGCTGCTGTGTCAAGCTTGTTTGAGTTTTAAATCAAGATTAAATGTCAGTTTTATACTTGATCATACTTATCATTACTATATACTCAATTTGTATTTTTTTAGAATTATAAATCATTTTTAATTCATAGATGATTCTTTTTGAGGTATATAGATGCTTTCAATTAATAAAGTTATTACAATTGTTGTTTTAAGTTTGATCGTAAGTTGTGCTCCTAACAATTGGGCACCAAATTTTTCACTATCTAATGTATTCCAATCGAAATCCGACAAATTAAATGATACTTTGATAATTCCAGGAAAGCAGGTTGGTGCGGTAACGGAAAAAACTAATCGCGCTGATTTAGTCAAAATGTTTGGTGAATCAAAGCTCAAAGATGACGTTGTTTTAGAAGATGAAGGAACAATCTCAGTTCCCGTTACTAAGGTTAATTTGGGTGGAGAAAAATATTTTACTGTTGCTTGGGAAGAAGATACTCGGCAAAATTTATTATATATCAGAGATTTTGGTTCTGCTTGGAAGACTCCCGAAGGTATCGGTGTGGGAACTACTTTTAAAGAATTACAAGAAAACCTAGGTGATTTCAAGTTAACTCGATTGGGTTGGGTAATGGTTGGATTTATTGATTTAGAAACTACTAAGTTATCTAAATATCAAGGATTAGTTTCTCTCAAAGTTGCTCCCGATGAGAAGGCTATTACAAAAAATTCTCAGCAACATCAAGCTGTATTAAGCTCACGCCAATTATCTTCAACTAATCCTAATTGGCAACCTTTGGATATGAAAGTTTCCAATTAGGATTGTTCATTTCGATCGATAGTTGGGAATTATCAATATAGATTCGATCGCTTTAAGGAATTAGCTAAGTGAGCCTTGAAGTATAAATGAGAACTAAATCCATACTGTAATTATTATTTTGTGTAAGGAGTATATTAATGATTTCTGTTAACAAAGGTGTTGCGATCGCTGTTTTATCTTTAGTCGTAGGAGTAGGTTGCTCGGATAACAATACTGTAAATTCCGTACCACAAGAAACTCCACAAGCAGCAACCCAACCATCAAATCCCGTAACCATAGACGAACAAAACGCGGATACACAAAGTAATTCATCTCAACAACAACCTGTAGCATCAAGCAATTCTAGCAACACAGATAATTCACAAGCTAATTCACCTCAAAACCAACCTGTTGAGGCTAAAGTTGATTATTTGAAACCAGTAAACGATACTTTTATTATTCCAGGAAAGCGTATCGGGCTTATTACTGCTGACACTACCCGTGCAGATTTAGTTGAATTGTATGGTGAAACCAACTTAAAAGATGAAACAATTTTAAGAGGTGAAGGTACAATTTCATTTCCAGTTACCAAAGTTAATTCAACTACACCAGGTGCTTTAACAATCTTTTGGACGGATAAAAGTCGTAGTAAAATTAGTCATGTTTCGGGTTTTGGTCGTCAATGGAAAATGCTTGATGGCCCCGGAATCGGAACTTCTATGAGCGGATTACGCGAAATATTGGGTGGGTTTCAATTAACTGGATTCGGTTGGGATAACGGCGGTTTTGTTTATATAGATGGGACTAAATTATCTAAATACAAAAACAAACTTGCTTTGAGGCTTGATGCAGAAAACAGTACAATTCAAAAGCATCTCAAACAATATCAAGCTGTTTCGGGTGATAGTATATTATCTTCTGCTAATCCAAATTTTAAACCTTTAGATGTCAAGGTTTCCCAGATGGTAGTTACCTTTGATAAGAATTATTCACCGGATATGTTTTAGCCACAATATACCTTCCAAGTTGAAATTGAAAAGCGTCATTTCAGTTATCAGTTATCAGTTATCAGTTATCAGTTATCAGTTATCAGTTATCAGTTATCAGTTATCAGTTATCAGTTATCAGTTATCAGTTATCAGTTATCAGTTATCAGT
>JBARZF010000965.1:0-4433 GCA_049649675.1 Rivularia sp. (in: cyanobacteria)
CACAAAAGCTTCCTGAATTTCCAGAATCTGATAAAACACCTGAAAATAAGGTTCCCGGTTGCGTTTCTCAAGTTTTTGTTACTGCTTCTTTAGATGAAGATAAAGTTAGCTATCAAGGTGATTCGGATTCACAATTAACTAAAGGCTTATTAGCACTTTTAATTGAAGGCTTGAATGGATCGACACCTGGCGAGATTGTTCAACTCACCCCAGATTTTATCCAAAAAACTGGTTTGAATGTCAGCTTAACTCCTTCCCGTGCAAATGGTTTCTATAACATTTTTAAAACTATGCAAAAAAAGGCACTAGAATCTAAAAAATCTGTGTCGAATTAAGCATGACCGCGTATTTATAAAAAATGATACATTAAGGCTGAAGATTACATCATGAAAACTTTGACCTTTGACCTTTAAATTCATCAGGGAATAATCGCAGAATGACAACAGTTTCATCTACCTCTACTTCTGCCCGAATTGGCGGAGTTGTAGAACAATTTGTATGGAATAGGGAAGACCAAGATTTTCGCATAGTTTATGAATCTTTAGGTCAAGGTTCCCCGGTATTGCTTTTTCCTGCATTTAGTACTGTTTCCATGCGTTCGGAAATGAGCGGAATTGCGAAACGGCTTTCTTCTGAATATAAAGCAGTCGCGGTTGATTTTCCGGGTTTTGGAGATTCTGGTCGTCCTAAAGCGGATTATGGCCCCGCTTTATACAGAGATTTTATAGAAGATTTTGTATTAACTACTTTTGAAAAAAAGCCTGTTTCTGTAATAGCGGCAGGTCATAGTGCGCCTTACGTTTTATGGTTAGCTAGCAAATACCCTTACGTATTTTCTCGGATTGTTTTGGTAGCACCAACTTGGCGAGGCCCCTTCGCTGTTATGGGGGTTAATGGAATATTAAGAAATTTGATTAAGCAGCTAGTAAGATTACCAATTATCGGTCAAATTCTTTATAAGCTGAATACTTTACCATCATTTTTAAAGTTCATGTATCGTCGTCACGTTTACGTTGATGCTGAAAAACTAACTGCTGAATTTATTCAAGATAAATGGGAAAGCACCCAGCAACCTGGAGGAAGATTTGCTCCGGCAGCGTTTGTAACTGGCTGTCTCGATCTTGCAAGCAAGAGAAGCGATTTATTAGGATTGGTGAGACAAGTATCGGTACCAATTATGGTGGTAATTAGCAAATCTTGTCCTAGATCGTCGCGGCAAGAAATGGAGGCGATCGCCAATTTACCAAGAGTTGAAAGCGTGTTACTTGAAGGTTCTTTGGGAATGCATGAGGAATATCCAGATACGATTTATGAGGCGATATTGCCTTTTTTAGGAGCTACTGTGACTTATTAAAGTTCGTAGTAAGCGATAAATTTTTCAATTCGTACTGATGTTGGTTGCTGATAATTGACTATTTATTTATTAAACCAAAGAAGATGAGAACATTGCTATTTGATTTGGCAATGCTGTATCTCTACAAAATTTTGGTTATGTAGTTAGCAAATTTTATACATAGGTTAAAGTAGTATCGATTTTTTTTGTATATTATTTGTGTCTGTAAAACATTTATTCAATAAGCATCTGAGATATATATGGTTAATACAGCAACAAGCGTAATTCCTGTAACAGTTTTGACTGGATACTTAGGAGCGGGTAAGACAACTTTGTTAAATCGCATTCTTACTTACGAGCATGGTAAGAAGGTGGCGGTGATAGTTAATGAGTTTGGGGAAGTGGGTATTGATAATCAGTTGGTTATCGATACTGATGAAGAAATTTTTGAGATGAACAATGGCTGCATTTGCTGCACCGTGCGTGGAGACTTGATGCGGATTATCGGTAATTTGATGAAGCGCCGCGATAAATTTGACCATCTAGTCATTGAAACTACTGGTTTGGCAGATCCCGCGCCGGTGATTCAAACATTCTTTGTTGATGAAGATATGCGCGAACAATTGTTACTCGATGCTGTTGTTACCGTGGTTGATGCCAAGCATATTTGGCAACATTGGGATGCGGAAGAAGCCCAAGAACAAATCGCCTTCGCTGACGTAATTTTGATTAATAAAACAGATTTGGTTACGAAAGAGCAGTTGGAAGAATTGGAAAATCGGATTCGGGGAATGAACGCGATCGCCAAAATTCATCGTACCCAGGATGCAAAGTTGGAAATGGATGCATTATTGGGTGTAAAAGCGTTTGACTTAAATCGAGCTTTGGAAATCGATCCAGAATTTTTGGGTGAAGACGCTCACCAACATGATGAAAGCGTTTATTCTGTTGCCTTAGTAGAAGAAAATGCCCTTGATGGTGATAAGTTGGATAAATGGTTGGGTAATTTATTGCAAACTCAAGGCCCCGACATCTTCCGCACTAAAGGAATTTTAAACATAGCTGGTGATGAAAACCGCTTTGTATTCCAAGGCGTGCATATGTTATTAGATGGTAGAGCAGATAGACCTTGGAAGGAAAATGAAACTCGTAAAAATGAACTTGTGTTTATCGGACGCAATCTTGATGAAGCTAAGTTACGGGAAGAATTTAAGGCTTGTGTAGCTTAGAGGGGGTAGAGGGGGAAGAGGGGGTAGAGGGGGTAGATAATTATTAACTATTAACTCTTCACTCCTAATTCCTAACTCCTAACTCCTAACTACCAATCCAAAATCCAAAATCCAAAATCCAAAATCCGATGAGCCAATCTACCGTCAACTCGCAGCAATTTGAACTTTTATCATCGCAATCTCTTTCAGATTACGTTACCGCTGTTGCTTTCTCGCCGCAAGGTGATATTTTAGCTGCGACTTCTGCTGCTGGGGAAGTTGTATTTTGGCAAAATGACGAAGAATTAAAAATTTTGCAATCTGGGAATGGTAAGTCTATAGATTGCGTTGCTTTTTCCTCTGATGGTCAATTTTTAGCTGCTGCCGGACAAAATGGACAAGTTAAAATCTGGCAGGGAAACGAGTTAATTGCAACTTTAGAAAATGCACCTGCTTGGGTTGATAAATTGGCTTGGAGTCCTAAATGCAATAATTTAGCTTTTAGTTTGGGGCGTAAGGTACAAGTTTGGGATGCTGATTCTCGTAATTTAATTGTCAGTTTAGATTTTGATAACTCTTCCGCTTTGGGTATTGATTGGCGAAACGATGGTAATTATCTTGCTGTAGGTGGACATCGTGGAGTTAAAGTTTGGAATAGTCAAAATTGGGATGACGAACCATATATTTTAGATATTCCTTCCACAAGTTTAGCAATGGCTTGGTCTGCGGATGGTAAATATCTTGCTTCCGGTAATATAGACAAAACTATTGCGGTTGTAGAAACTCAATTATTACTTTCGGGGGATGACCCCCAACCGTGGATTATGCACGGATTTCCTGGTAAAATTCGTCAAGTAGCATGGTCGCAAATAGATTCTGATACAGGTGCGCCTTTGCTTGCTTGCTCTAGCGTTGACGGTATTGTGCTATGGGAAAAACAACCTGGTGAAGATTCCGATTGGGAAGGGGCTGTTTTAACAAATCACGCAGGTATTATTCAAGCGATCGGTTTTGCTCCTGAAAGCTTTTTACTCGCTTCTGCTGCTAGCGACGGTTGGTTATGTTTGTGGCAAGATGCTCAAGAAGTTTCGCAAATAATTACAGGTGTTTCGGATGGTTTTACCTGTATGGATTGGCATCCTCAAGGTAGCAAAATCGCCGCAGGTGGGGAGAATGGTGAATTGTTGATTTGGGAAAAATAATAATTAATTAACAATTATCATCCTTTTAGACTATAGCCATACTTCTGATGCTAATTAAATAGTTCTACAAGAAGGGGAACAAAATAATTAGCTTTTAATTCCTCATTTTTAACTCCTTTAATCCAAAACGCAAAATCCAAAATCCAAAATTGCATTACCTACCAAGTCAGCATTTATCAAGATATCATGGGTTTAAGTGACTCAATCTACACCATATAAACTATATAAATTATGATAATCGCGAAACTTGTTTTATTTGCATTACCCGTACTTGTTGCTTCCATGTTGTTTTCAGCAAATCCCGCAGCAGCATTTTCTGTTGATTCTGACTCTGCGAAAACGGATATAAATTCAACATCAGTACAACCCGTTCACAATCTAGCAACATTAAATCAGGTGGATAATTCTAATCCTATTATTGACCATCTTGGTTGTAATTGTGCTTATTGTGCTGGGGCTGAGTCGCTATTACAAGGTAAATTACCATTTTCAAATATTTTGTAAGATTACATATACATTTCAATAGTTTTTGAAGCTCGTGCAGACGGGCTTTTTTTGTGTTTATATAGCGGTTTTCAGTTGGATGTAATACAGTTTTGACCTCTCTCCAAACCTCTCTCCTACAAGGAGAGAGGCTTCAAGCCTTGCTCCCCTTCCCTTGCAGGGAAGGGGTTGGGGGTTAGGTCTGTA
>JBARZF010000966.1:0-9264 GCA_049649675.1 Rivularia sp. (in: cyanobacteria)
GCACGTATTCGTGACTATCTAAGTACTTCAAATCTTCTGGATATTCAAAAGCCATGTTATTCACTAATCAATTATCAATTATCAATTATCAGTAATTAAGGTCAAAGGTCAAAGGTTAAAGGTTAAAGGTTAAGAGTTAGTACTTAAATTATCTACCCAATGCCCCATGCCCAATGCCCTTCGGCCCATCCCTATTTTGAGACGCGACTTGTTGATCGATAAAACGGACGCTTCACGACAGTTGCGGGATAAGTTTTGCCGCGTATTTCTATTTCTAATTGGTTATCGACTTTTGCTAGCTCTGTAGGTACGTATGCTAAAGCGATAGGATAACCAAGTGTCGGCGATAATGTACCGCTGGTGATTTCTCCGACTTTTTTACCTGCGGATAATACTGGATAGCCATGACGGGCAATGTTGCGTCCTTGCATTTGCAAACGTACTAGTTTGCGTTGAACCCCGTTTGCTTTTTGCTGTTCTAATGCTTTACGCCCAATAAAATCGCCTTTAGTATCTAGATGAACCAACCAACCCAAACCAGCTTCTAAAGGAGTGGTGGTATCATCAACATCTTGTCCGTAAAGCGCCATCGCGGCTTCCAATCTCAAAGTGTCTCTCGCACCCAATCCACAAGGAATGACACCCGCTTCAATTAACTTTTGCCAAAGCTCGATTCCTACACTTGGCTCAACCATTACCTCAAAACCATCTTCTCCGGTGTAACCAGTGCGAGCCAGAAAAGCGGGTTTACCTAGTACTGTTGCATCCAAATGACCGTATGCTTTGACAGGTGTTAAATCTTCTTCCACAAATTTTTGCAGAATTTCAGTGGCTTTTGGTCCTTGAATTGCTAATAAAACCTTTTCTGCTGATAAATCCTGGAATTCCACCTGTTGAGTATCAAGTTGTTCGAGCAACCATGCTTTATCTTTTGCTGTGGTTGCCGCATTAACGATAATAAATCCCTTTTGTAAACCAGTATTATCTTCGCCTTGATAATAAAAAATTATGTCATCAATAATTCCACCGTTCGGATTTAATAAAACGGTGTATTGTGCTTGATGAGGAACAAGACGGCTTAAATCCGAAGGAACCAGACGTTGAAGTTGGGAAACTAAATTTTTACCTTGTAAAGTAAACTTCCCCATGTGGGAGATATCGAACATCCCAGCACTACTTCTGACAGCCTCATGCTCCTTACTAATACCAGAAAACTGTACCGGCATTTCCCAACCGCCGAAACTAGTAAGCCGCGCTTTCAATTCTTGTACAACCGTAAATAAAGGCGTTCGCGCCAAACTCAAAGCGATTTCTTCTTTATTAGCCACAAACAACTTCGCTTTTTCTAGTCAACAACATATTTAAATATCCTACGACTATGTTGTTAGTTGTTGGTAGTTAGTTGTTAATTGTTGGGGATTGGGGATTGGGGATTGGGAATTGGGGATTGGGGATTGGGGATTGGGAATTGGGGATTGGGGATTGGGGATTGGGGATTGGGAATTGAGGATTAGGGATTGGGAATTGAGGATTGGGAATTGGGGATTGGGAATTGAGGATTGGGGATTGGCCATTGGGGGTTGGGCATTGGCCATTGGGCGTTAGACGCGGTTGAAAAACAAAAAGGGAGCGAGACGCTCCCACTACAAATATTTTCCTAACTCCTAACTCCTAATTTTATTCCTCCCCCCATCTCCCCATCCCCCCATCCCCCTTGTCCCATTGCTTCGCTGGCAAGTATGCTTAAATGTGGTTGTATTGAGTTTTATTAAGTAGAAATTAGAGACTTATTATGAAATTTTGGCAAGTATTAACTGGCTTTGTCTTGGCTATTGTGGTGCTTTTCTACCCTTTGTCGGCTGAAGCTGCAAGTTCTTCTAGTATTTCGCGTGCGGCGGGGAATGAATTATCTGGAAAAGATTTATCCGGACAAAGTTTAGTAGGGGAGGAGTATACTACTCTCAGTTTAGAAGATACTAATTTTAGTAACGCCGATATGCGCGGTGCTGTTTTTAACGGTTCATTATTACAAAACTCAAATTTTCACGGTGTTGATTTCAGCGATGGCATAGCTTATTTATCAAGTTTTAAAAATTCAGATTTGAGTGATGCGATTTTTACTAATGCAATGATGTTACGCACTGTTTTCAATAATGTTGATGTTACAGACGCTGATTTCAGCGGTGCGATTTTAGATCGTGTGCAAGTAAATAAATTGTGCGAAACCGCAAGTGGCGTTAATTCAAAAACCGGCGTGTCTACTCGCGCTTCTCTTGAATGTAAGTAGGTAATGGGTAATGGGTAATGGGGGTAGTTAGGAGTTGGGAGTTAAGAGTTGTGAAATATTTGTAGTGGGAGCGTCTCGCTCCCTTTTTTCAAGCAAACTCAATTCCCTTCGGCTCAATCCCCAATTACCAATTACCAATTACCAATTCCCAATCCCCAATGCCCAATCCCCAATTCCCCATTTCATCACTGAGCTTTTTCAACTTCAACTTTCTTATACTTACCAGGATACTTACGGGCAAAGTATTCTTCCATAACTTGTTTTACCATTGGTGCGGCGACGCTACCTCCACCACCTCCGGAGTGTTCGGCGAATCCTAATATAACTACTTCTGGTTTGTCTAAGGGCGCATATCCGCCATACCAAGCATGATTTGCTTTGACGCGACTTGGCAACCATGCTTCTGCGGTTCCCGTTTTACCCGCATTTGGAGGAAGTGTTGGCGAGTTCATTAATTTAGCGGTACCGTCTGTAATTACTTCCCGCAATCCTCTTTGAATCATTTTTGTGGTTGAAGGCTTCATGCCGATGTTTTCTCGCCACTTCTTTTTCTCTTCATTGTCTTTAAGAACGTGGGGCTTGACTAAATACCCGCCGTTTGCTGGGATGGCGAACATTCTTGCTACTTGTAAAGGTGTAGCTAGTAATGCTCCTTGCCCGATGGACATATTCACGGAATCGCCTACTGTCCAATCGCGTTTCCATAATTTTCGTTGATAAGCGTTATCGGGTACAAAGCCTCTTGATTCGCTGAAGGAAAATTCTGAACCTGTTTGTGAGCCGAATCCAAATTTTTTAGTCCATTTGATTAATTGCTCACCTCCGACTCTTGCCCCTACTTGATAAAAGAATGTATCGCTACTCCAAGCTAAAGCTCCTGAAAAATTTAATGGCCCAAATCCAGCGTGGTTCCATTCGTTAAAACGGTGTCCGCCAAATACTCGATAACCATAAGTTTGGAGCACTGTACTCGGAGAAAATTTACCCGATTCCAAACCTGCTGCAATGGTGACGACTTTAAAAGTACTTGCAGGTGGATAACCTCTGAAAGCACGATTGAGCATTGGATGCTTTTTACCTAAAAGTACTGCCTGCAACTCTTTTTGTGAGGGATTTTGCTTAGAAAATATGTTGGGATCGAATGCAGGATAGGACACCATTGCTAAAATCCCACCGTTGTTGGGATCTAAAGCAACAATTGTGCCGGTACGTCCTTGCAAAGCTTTGTAGGCAGCTTTTTGTAAATCCAAATCTATAGTTAATGCGATATCTTGACCGGGTTTTGCCTGTTTTACGCCTAATACTTTGATCGGACGACCTTTACCGTCAACTTCCACCTGTTGACCGCCCCATTCTCCCCGTAAGGTAGTTTCAAATGCTCTTTCTACACCCATCTGTCCGATTACGTCTCCGAGACGGTAGCCATCTTTCTTTTTATCGGCTAACTGTTCTGCGGTGAGTTCGCGGGTGTAACCGAGTACGTGAGCTAGTTGTGCCCCATGAGGATAGTAGCGAACCGCTTCCCGGTTAATTTCTACCCCCGGTAGTTCGTTTTCGTATTCTTGTAAAGCTGTAATTTGCCCAATATTGATATCGCGAGCAATCCTTACCAAAGAACTGGAATTGGGGCCTGCTTTTTCTAGCTGAATAAGAATTTCTTTTTCAGGAATACCGAGAATTTCAGATAAACGCGGAGCTACTGTTTGCCAAGACTCTTTTTTATGAGCCATAGGCCACAAATATACGGAGTGAGGATAGCGAGTTGTAGCTAAAAGTTTACCGTTTCGATCGAAAACATTACCTCGTTCTGGCTGCCGCAAAATTAAACGAATACGATTTTCTTCCGCTCGCTTACTAAAGCTTTCTCCTTTAACTACTTGTAAATATGCTAATCGACTTAGTATTCCGCTTGTTAGAAGCAAGGTAAATAATATTAAGAATATGGATTGGTAGCCTTTTCCTACGGAACGCTCATCTTTTTTCTTGCCGATTGATGGTAGTTGTAATAAGCTCATAAAACAAAAAATTATAGAGAAAATAGCATTATCTGTATACAATTGTGCCTCCGTAAAAACCGGGAGACGACCGTTAAATAATTGAAAGATTATATTATGCGAAAGGTGTATTTTTAGCTACGCCGGTGCTAATTAGTAAAAGCTCATACCAATTTCAGATTTTAGATTTTACCCAACAGGGTTTTGATTTGTGTCCTATACAAATTTAGATAATTGTCACTAGTACAGCACGGCGCAAATAAAACTACCATTAAAAATGGCTTATTGCCCTTTAAATCAAACATATAACTTCTTACGAACGCCCAGCGGTACTAGCCTTTGCAGCCATAATAAAATTCTCAAACCTGGGAATCAATCCGGGGATTAATTCAAAACATAAAAGCGATAAATCGCCCTTGGGGAGAGCTTAGGACTGACTTTATACTTCATCAACAGTGCTTTGTAGCAAGTAAATTGTTTTTGACGTATACAATAAACCAAAGCGCTTATAATATTTAGCTGTCGAGACTACATATGTTGGTGCAAATACGTACAAATACGCGGATTTAAAAATAATTATGTCTCAAACTATAACCCAGCAGCAACAGGGTGTGACGACTTTTGAGTCGCTTGATGTCGAACTATCTGGGGTATTCAAATTTTTTAACAAAGAACCGGCATTGCACGGAATAGATTTAGATGTCAAACAAGGAGAATTTTTTAGTATTCTTGGTCCTTCCGGTTGTGGAAAAACTACTGTATTGCGCTTGATTGCTGGCTTTGAAAGAGCGGACGCAGGAACGGTGTTTATTCAAGGTCGTCCAATGGCTAAAATTGCCCCTCACCGCAGACCAGTTAATACCGTGTTTCAGAGTTATGCTTTGTTCTCGCATCTCAACGTATGGGATAACATCGCTTTTGGCTTGAGGTTAAAGAAATTACGCAAAGCTGAAATTAACAATCGAGTCAAAGAAGCTTTAGAACTCGTGAAAATGGAAAGTTTGCGATCGCGATTTCCTTCGGAGCTTTCTGGGGGTCAACAGCAGCGAGTTGCATTAGCGCGAGCTTTAGTCAATCGTCCTGCGGTTGTATTGTTAGATGAACCGTTGGGAGCGTTAGATTTAAAGCTACGTAAAGAGATGCAGGTTGAGTTATTAAATTTACATCAAGATTTAGGGTTAACTTTTATTATGGTAACGCACGACCAAGAGGAAGCGTTGTCGTTATCCCAACGTATCGCGGTAATGAACCAAGGTCAAATCGAGCAGATTGGCACCCCTAACGATATTTACGAGCAACCACTCTCACCATTTGTAGCAGATTTTATTGGCGATACAAATTTGTTAGAAGGGGAAATAGCTGATGTAGACGCAGCCAATATTGAGGTTATTACCAAAGCCGGACTTAAAATCATTGTTCAACGCGATTCACATACCCCTACTGGCGTATCCCAAGATGTAGTATTGAGCGTGCGCCCCGAAAAAATACAGCTTTCTTTGTACAAGCCTAGCGTACAAAATAACTGTTTTGAAGGACGTTTGGTTAACATCATGTATTTGGGAACTCACGTTAATTATGTTGTTGAGTTAACGCCTCTTTTACGTATTGTTGTCATGCAGCCCAGTACATTTGGAATGTTGCCAAATCCCGAAACACCTATTTACGCTTGGTGGGCAGAAGATGATTGTTTGGCTTTAAAACAGTGAGCAGTTAACAGTTAGCAGTGAACAGTAGAAGAGATAAAAGAAATATTCGATAAAAAAATATTCTTGATATATCGCTCGGGAAATAGGGAAAACAATCCAAAATCTAAAATCTAAAATCTAAAATCCAAAATCTAAAATAGATGATTAGAAGAAGAGAATTTTTGACAGGGTTAGCTGCACTTTCTGGATTAATAACTGCAAGTTGCGGTTGGAGACTAGGTAAGGTAAGAGCCACTTCTCAAGAAGCTGGTGCGCTTGATGAATTGCATCTTTACACTTGGACTCAATACACCGATAATCAATTATTAAAAACTTTTAGCGCTCAAACTGGGATCAAAGTACTTGCAGATGTATACGATGCCAATGAGGTAATGCTTGCGAAATTACAAGCAAGTGGTGGTGGTACTTATAGCCTGATTTACCCATCTGACTACGTAGTACAAAAGATGGTAGATAAAGGATTATTAAAACAAATTGATCGTCAGCGTTTAATCGGGTTAGATAATTTGTTTCCCCGGTTTCAAAATCCCGAATACGACCAAAATAATAGTTATAGCGTCCCCATGAGTTGGGGTACTACAGGCTTTATTTACAATTCTGAAAAATTAGAAACACCACCTGAAGATTGGGATTACCTTTGGCAAAACCAAGAAAAGCTTTCCAAACGAATCACTTTACTTAACGATGCACGGGAAGTGATTGGCGGCGTTTTGAAGATGTTGGGTTATTCTTATAATTCACAGTCGGAAAAGCACATCGAAGCAGCTTACGAAAAACTGCAAATTTTAAAATACGATTTAGCGGCTTTTAGTACCGATGCATGGCGAAATCAAATCATGTCCGGGGATTTACTTTTAGCAATGTGTTATTCATCAGATGCTTTTCAGATAATTAGAGAAAATCCAAAATTTAAATACGTAACACCTAAAAGTGGTTCATCTTTATGGACAGATACAATTGCGATTCCGACAACAACCAGTAATATAGATGGTGGTTACGAATGGATTAACTTTATGTTAAAACCAGAAGTAGCAGCCCGCATGAGTCAACGTTTAGGTGTTGCAACTCCCAATCGCGCCGGTTTTGAATTATTACCAGCAAAAATCCAGAATAATCCAACTTTATTTCCACCAGAAGAAGTATTAGAAAAATGCGAACGTTTAAGCCCTGTTGGTGAATTTGAAGAAGTTTACCAGCGCTATTGGACTAAATTAACAAGTGGTTAGGAGTTAGGAGTTGGGAGTTATCTTTCATAGCTTATAATCAAAACCCACCAGGGACTGCAAGTCCCTGGCTAATAGCTCAAGTCTATTAAAATGGACTAAAATATTAACTCATTATTATTTCAAGCTTAGATTTTTATTTTCAAATTTAATAAATTCCAACTCCTAACTCCCAACTCTTACATTCCATGACTACCGAAATCCAAAATACCCAACCAAATAATTACCAGAAAATTAAATCGAGAAAATCCAGACAAAACTGGTTTCAAGCTTTAGTATTATTAGCACCTGCTGGTATTTGGCTATTGTTATTATTAGTTTTACCAACGCTGATAATTATTCAATTAAGTTTTGTACCGGGAATTAGACCTGGAGATATTGTAAATCCAAGTGGCTTTGAAAATTATTTACGCATATTAGATCCTCTTTATTTACAGGTCATTAAACGCTCTTTACTTTTAGCTTTAGCTACTACAGGTATTTGTTTACTAATAGGTTTTCCGGTTGCATTTTGGATTGCGCGAATGGCACCGAAACGATGGCGAAATTTGCTACTTTTAGCTTTTATTCTACCTTTGTGGACTTCCTCGCTACTTCGTTCTTACGCTTGGATTACAATTCTACGTCCCACAGGTTTACTTAATACTGTATTAACTTATTTCAATCTACCAACTTTAGATTTACTCAATACTACTCAAGCTGTATTAATTGGTATGAGCTACAATTTGCTACCTTATATGGTTTTGATTTTATATGCTTCCTTGGAAAGATTAGATCAACGTTTGCTCGAAGCAGCATCCGATTTAGGAGCAAATTCCATGCAGGCGTTCGCGAAAGTAACCGTACCTCAAGTTTTTCCCGGTATTGCCGCTGCTTCGATGCTAGTATTTATCACTGGTTTAGGAGATTACGTTAACCCCGAATTACTAGGTGGTGCAGCTAGCATGACGGCTGCGCGGTTAATTTACAATCAGTTTCTTGGTACCGCTCAAAATTGGGGTTTTGGTTCCGCTTTGAGTACCGTGTTGATTTTGCTGGTGAGTCTGGCGATCGCCTTTTTAATCAAGTTTGGTGAGGGCGCACCCGAAAGGTAATTTTTTTCATATAGAAGTTAAGTCTAATAAAGCAGCACATATATTTTCATGGGATGAGCTAGAAGTTGATCCCATGAAAAATCTGCTTTAACAGAATGCATCTTTATCATCAACTCGTTTTTTGCAGATCCTACTCGAATAGTGCTTTCATATCAGATTTAGCCCAGAAACGCATTGATTCACAATTTCAAGAATAAAAAATCAGATTTTTCTAATCAAATCATTGCATATAACATTTATTGCCGAAAAATGATAGTTAAATAATTGCTAATTAAAGAAGTTAACTATTTTTTTCAATAAAGTATTTTGTTTTAGTAATTCCATTTAGTAAACTTGACAACCCAAACAAACGCCCTTTATTTTCAATGACGCGTTTGGATAGAATCAAGAACCTTACAGGTTTAGCGGAATGTTTCGGTCAGAGTCAGGAATTACAGGAGCGTTGTAATTTAATTTTAGTAGCAGGTAAATTGCGCGTTGAGGAATCGGGAGATAAGGAAGAATGCGATGAAATTATTAAACTTTATGATGCTATCGAAAAATATAAACTTCACGTAAAGTCCGCTGGCTGGGAGTACGTTTGTCCAAAACCGATTCCGGTGAAATTTACCGAGTCATAGCAGATCGTAAAGGAATATTTGTTCAACCTGCATTGTTTGAAGCTTTCGGTTTAACAATTTTAGAAGCTATGGTTTCAGGAGTGCCAACTTTTGGAACCCAATTCGACGGACCTTTAGAAATTATTCAAGATAAAGTAAATGGATTCTATATTAATCCGAAAAACTTAGAAGAGACAGCCAGAAAAATATTAGATTTCGATGCAAAATGCCTTGAAAATCCTAACTATTGGAATGAAATTTCTCAAGCTGGTATAGATAGAGTTTACAGTACTTATACTTGGAAAATTCACGTTAATAAATTGCTTACATTAGCGCGAATTTCTGGTTTCTGGAACTTTAC
>JBARZF010000967.1:0-2067 GCA_049649675.1 Rivularia sp. (in: cyanobacteria)
TACAGACCTAACCCCCAACCCCTTCCCTGCAAGGGAAGGGGAGCAAGGCTTGAAGCCTCTCTCCTTGTAGGAGAGAGGTTTGGAGAGAGGTCAAAACTGTATTACATCCAACTGAAAACCGCTATAATTCCAACCTAAGATCGATATCGCTCAAAGTAAAAAATTTATACAATGTATTTAAAGCCATGCTTAAAAACCAATACTATCAGCAACTATTCAAATTAGTATTTGCGACAAATTTAGTATTTATTAATTCTATACCCGTAACCGCCCAAAAAGTAAATTCATCTACAAATAGAGAAAGAACTAATACCTCCCAACCAAACAAAAAGAAACCTGAAAATAGAAATAACTTGAATAGAAAGCGTTATCGACAAACACCCCGGCGCAGTACAATACGTATAAAATCTGTATACTTTAGACCACCCCAACTTCAAGGAACACCACAAGGTACCACACCAGCAGGAAGTCGTAATAGTTGTGCCATCGCAGAAAAAAAGCCACTGAGCGCTTTAGTACCTCTTA
The DNA here is from genome assembly GCA_049649675.1 of Rivularia sp. (in: cyanobacteria). Lineage (GTDB taxonomy): Bacteria > Cyanobacteriota > Cyanobacteriia > Cyanobacteriales > Nostocaceae > Rivularia. The sequence continues at coordinate 526 of JBARZF010000967.1, forward strand.
CCAAAAAAGCAGATGGAAGAGAATTACGTTGGGGGTTAACAACGAAAGAAAATCCAACATTCTGGTTTTACGTTCCCCATAAATTAAAATCTATAAAGAATCCTAAATTTTCTTTACGCAATCGCCAAAATCAAACGATTTACGAAAAAGAATTACAGTTAACTGATACACCGGGATTGATTAGCGTTTCCCTTCCAGTTAATGCAATATCGTTAAAAGTTGGTGAATGGTATGAATATTATTTATTTATGGATATTGACTGTAATTCTAACGGAAGTCGTAAAGAATTCGCTCAAGCATGGGTAAAAAGAGAAGCTATTGGTTCTGGTTTTGAAGCTAATTTAGAAAGAATATCTCCACGCGAGCGAGGATTATTCTACGCAAGAAATGGTTTTTGGTATGATGCAATGATATCTTTTGCCCAAATTAAAGATGCATCCCGAATAAATTCAGAGTGGGCGCAAATGTTAGAGTTGATTGGTTTTAGTGAATTTTCTCAGATATCAGCAAGTGATTGCTGTAAGTGAAGCTATATCAATTTCGGAACGATATTTTTAATAAAAACCGTTTAGCAATATATTGAGTTTTGTTATTAGTTTAAACCATGCTTTTTTTCTCTAATTAAATAAAAAGATTTGAACAAGTTAAAATGAAGTTATTGTAAAGCTAATGTTTTACGTAGGTATAAGTATTAATATTCAGAGATTAACTCGTATAATCTAGTTGTTGTATAGAATACTTTTGAAATAGTATTTATACTGTTTTAAATAAATGGATAGGGAACGAGAAACTGTAAGAGGAAACACTAATAAATAATGTTAGTTCTGTCTTCGTGAGTTTTTTTTAATATAATTGAGCGCATCAAAGCAATTTTTCATTTTTCGATAATTTGAATCAAGGATAATGCAGCGATTTAGGAATGAATCGTTGGCAAATTCTAGTTAGTGCTGAATCCAGATGAAAAATAATCAAGAATTGAGCGATAAGAGCGATCGCCATATTTTAGTTAACGTAGATTGCGCTTTAGACTAACAAAAACCAAACTATTTATTCTATAAATCAAACCGGATTGCTGTACGAATTTCGTTAATTTAAATCTACCAGTTTAACTTTGTTATCGGGAGTTTGTGTAAATGTCCAGTTCATTTAGTAATAAAGAAAACGAAAGTTCAAATCCTCGTGAGTTTACTATTGCTAACGACAAGCTGTTTTTTGAAGCTAGTAATAATACTTTTGAGGGAGGAATATGGGTAAGTGATGGTACAAGAGATGGTACCTTTAATATTGCAATCGTCTCCCTTCAAGGTGAAGGCTTCGGAGAAATTCTTGCTGTTGACGACAAGATATTTTTTCAAACCATTCCCGGTAGAGCTGGTGGAGGTAGAATATCGGTTAGTGATGGTACGCAAACAGGTACTTTCTCAATTAGTAATCTATTTTCTCCTATTTCACGACCTAATTTCATAACTACATTAGACAATAAGCTTTTGTTACGTATTGGTAAAAGTGATATTGGTAAGGAATTATGGATTAGTGATGGAA
>JBARZF010000968.1:0-1896 GCA_049649675.1 Rivularia sp. (in: cyanobacteria)
AAGCTTATTCGCAACTACAATCCAACTTGGAAAACGTGCAAACCTCCCAAGCAGCTTTAGATCAAGCTAGAGAATCTTTAAGATTAGCTCGCTTGCGTTTTCAAGCCGGTGTTGGAACTCAGCTTGAAGTACTTGATGCCGAAAACGCTTTGACTAGAGCCGAAGGTAATCGAATTACGGCTATTTTGGATTACAATCGCGCTTTGGCTAATTTGCAACGCTCCGTTACTTCGCGGGGATTGCGTTAACCATCGTTATTAGTCATTAGTCATTAGTTATTAATTTTATTACTTGTAACTATAGACTTTTGACTAATGATGTTTTTATGGGGTTGTGAGAGTTGTATTAACAACAACCATCGGGGTGTATCTACGTATGATTGTTTTTTTAAGTTATTTAAGAAAATTATTTATTTAGGGTTAGTAACTCTTGAACTCTGTACCGTCGGATATGTCAAATTTGTATTCTAGCTAACTTTTTATAGTTAAAATGCTGTAAGATTTATCTGATAATACAGTATTCTTATGACTACAGTTACATCACAAGAAATAGCACAATTTCGCTCTACCTTTGCTAATTATCCCCCAGCTTTGCAAGCGCTCGATTTGATTGAAGATTGTGACGGAGACTTGGAAGACGCTGCAATGACATTGGCTATTAAAGCGGGGCAACAGCCAGAAATCGCTAATTCCGAATGGTTGGATAGTTTAGCAAAGAAATGGCGATCGCTAATTTGTCAGCAAGAATGGCGTGCGGATTTGGCAGAAGGTTCCGTAGACAAGCTCATAGAACAAATCCAAAAAACGCCCACATTCCCCACCGTATTGGTAACTCCGGTTTTACTTTACGTTTTTAAGCAAGGTATACCCGAATTTTGCGAACCTTTAGATTTAGTTACTGAATGATTGGGGATTGGGGATTGGGGATTGGGAATTGGTAATTGTTTAATCTCCCCATCTCCCCATCCCCACATCTCCCTTGTCTCCCCATCTCCCCATCCCCCCATCTCCCCGTAACCTTTAACAGTAATTAATAAATCGAATTGATGGCAGCAGTACTGGTAGGCTGTTAGTTAGAGCGATATTTTTTAGATAACTTCAGATCAAAGCTTTAACATCAATGAACTATCTCGTTGCAGTATTTCCCGACAGGATAATGGCAGAAGAAGCTTACACTGCTTTAGAAAAAAAGGACATTAAAAGTACCATACTTGGTAGAGGCTATAAATCTGCTGATGAATTTGGTTTAATCGATCCTAAAGAACAAGCTAAAAAGCAGGCAAAGTTTATGTCTTATTGGCTGGTACCGTTTGGCTTTTTTGCTGGCTTTGCTTTCAATTTAATTACCGGGATAGATACCTTTCCTTGGGCGGGGGAAGTCGGCAATCGTATTATTGGAGGATTGTTAGGTGCTGGCAGTGGTGCTTTAGGTGCGATCTTTGTTGGTGGAGGAGTCGGCTTAGTTGTTGGTGGTGGTGATGCTTTACCTTATCGCAACCGCTTAGATGCTGGTAAATATATAGTTGTAGTAGAAGGTGTCGATAGTGCCAAACGGGAAACAACCCGGATTTTACGTCAGCTTGATCCTGAGAATATTCAAGGTTACGCTGCTGAGTAAAGAAGTGGGGAGATGGGGAGATGGGGAGATGGGGGAAAAATATTGTATTTAAAATATAAAGATAAATATCTTAGGTGAAAGAGAATGATAATTTATATACTGGGCGCTTCGTAATAATTGATAACTGTTCGCTGATAACTGTTCACTGATAACTGACAAAATGTTGCCAAGAGAAGAACTTTTAAAGAACGTTGAAAATCGAGATACTGTAGCGCGTGTAATTGATTGTGCCGAACAAGCAATTAGAACTTGGGAAGTGGTTTTTACTGACTTTTTATC
>JBARZF010000969.1:0-7209 GCA_049649675.1 Rivularia sp. (in: cyanobacteria)
CATGTGGGTATGGAAATAGCGCGGGTAGAATTTCCACAATGGGTAGTAGAAGATACCGAAATGTTTGAAGAGTCTTTAGGTTTAATGTTGGCGCAAGTTCACAAAGGATATGGTTATCCCGTAGCGTTAGCAGAATCCCACAACCAAGCAGTTGTCAGAGGTGGCGATCGCTCTCGTTTCTTCGGTTTATTGGAACGACAAATGATTAAAGCTGGCTTGAAAAATGTCGGAACTTCTTACAAAGAAGCACGGAAGAGAGGAAGTATTGCTTAAATGGGCATTCCCCAATTACCAAATATGATTTTCATAACAAACTGTTATCTTCGTCACCCTTTTGGGAAGACTACACTTAGGCATGGACTGGACAAATAACCTCTGGGGGTTATGCATCTACAGTTCTACGAAGATAAAGGGTTTTAATCATATTTGGTACCATGCAAAAAAACAATCGTTCCCTAAGTAAATCGGCAGCTTTATTAGTTGCTATACTTGCGTTTCTTAATGCAAGCTGTTCTAACAAGATTTCTACTAATGATAATTTGATAATACCTCCGGCGGTTGCACGTAGCAATGATAATATTCAGCCTTTAAGAATTGGAGTGCTACCAACTCAAAGCCTCGAAAAACTTTTCGCAGATTCTATCAAAAAATTAAAAACTTCTTTTTTAAATACACCAGAAGGCATTGAAGACATTTTTAAAAAACGATCGGCCGGTTATACTTCCGTTGAAGATGCTGACTATACACCAATTCGTAAACTTAGAGCTAATTTAAATTTGAAATCGGAGCCGGTGCAATGAAAATTTTCACCAAATTTATCCTATCTTCTACTTGCTTTGCGGGATTAATCACTGCTGTCTTGGTTGGAACTTCTTTATGGCGAAATCGAATCACAGAAACTATTTATCGTCAGTTGAATAAATCAAGTAGAGCCATTGAAATTGCTTTAGAATTAGAAGTTGATTTAAAAAATGAAATAGACGCTCTTAAAGATGATGTATTGCTTAATAATAAAAAATTAGATATAGAAGAAAAACAAAATCAATTTCTAGCTAAACTTGATAAATTAGAACTTTTAATTCCAGATGCTCAGGAAATAAAAGATATTCGTCGTAGTCATTCCTTTTTAATACGTTTGAGTCAGGAAGTTAGAAATCGCAATCAAACTTCATCCGATACATCCAAGGCAGATTCTCAACAGGATTTTAGAGCAATCAATTCTTTTGCTAGAGATATTGACTTATTTTTAGGTGATTTGACAGATAGCGCTCACGAACAAATCATTATAGTTGAAGATGAAATTGAGAAGATAAAGCATACTACTAAGTTTGTTACCTATGGAATTATAATTACTATTTTATTAGTTTTTATCGGTCAATTCTTCTTAATTATGCTTCCCCTGATTAACTCATTGAATCAATTACAAGAAGGAGCATCAGCAATTGCTGCTGGTAAACTTGATTATCGGCTTGATATTCGTACCAAAGATGAATTAGAGCAAGTTGCTAACGAATTCAACCGCATGACGGAAAAATTAACCGAATCATATGTTGAAATTATCGAAGGCAGTCAAGACTTAATCAAACTCAATCAAAATCTTAAATACGAAATTAGCGATCGCACTCAAGCACAAGCAGAATTAGAACAAACCTTAAATGAACTCAAAAGCACCCAAGCGCAACTAATTCAAACCGAGAAAATGTCTAGTTTGGGACAAATGGTAGCCGGGGTTGCCCACGAAATCAACAATCCAGTTAGTTTCGTTTACGGCAATATCAACCATGTAAATCAATATATAGAAGACATTTTAGAATTAATAGAACTTTATCAACAAGAATTTCCTAATCCCGGAGATGATATAGAAGAAAAACTTGACAATATGGAATTGGACTTTCTAAAAGAAGATTTACCCAAGATATTAGCTTCAATGAAAATGGGAGCAACTCGCATTCGCGAAATAGTTTTATCTTTACGTAACTTTTCCCGTCTCGATGAAGCCGACATGAAAGAAGTTGATATTCACGAAGGTATCGAAAGCACTTTATTAATTTTACAAAACCGTCTCAAATCCAAACCAAATCGCACCGAAATCGAAATTATTAAAAATTATCATCAACTGCCCAAAGTGGAGTGTTATCCCGGACAATTAAATCAAACTTTTATGAACATTATTAATAATGCCATAGATGTATTAGAAGAGGAAAGAGATAATGATATCCAAAATCCGCAAATCAGCATTCACACCGAACTAATCGATAATAAAACAGTAGCAGTCAGAATAGCAGATAACGGAAAAGGAATGAGTGAAAAAGTAAAAAACAAGTTATTTGACCCATTTTTCACCACAAAACCCGTAGGAAAAGGAACCGGATTGGGTTTATCAATTACCTATCAAATAATAGTTGATAAACATCAAGGTAAACTAAGTTGCAAATCAGAACTTGGAAAAGGCACCGAATTTACGATTGAAATTCCCCTGTATCAGAAGAGAGGGGGAGACAAGGGGATGGGGAGACAAGAGGAAGAGGTAGAGTTAGGAGTTAGGAGTTAGGAGTTGGGAGTTAAGAGTAGGGAGTTATGAGTTAAAGATTTTCTAGTTGATAATCATAACTGCTGACTGCTCACTGCTCACTGCTCACTGCTCACTGCTCACTGATAACTGATAACTGATAACTGATAACTGCTCACTGATAACTGGTAACTGATAACTGATAACTGATAACTGATAACTGATAACTGGTAACTGATAACTGTTCTCGCTACAATCAAGATTAATAAATACAAATATCGTCCCTGAAAATGCAAAATTTAGGCACTTTACAAACAACAGGGCTGGGTTTAGAACTGTTCCATGCTCAAACCTTAACTTCGTTTGAAATTCCGCCAAATTATCCTGTTATTCGCATTGGCAAACCTAACGAACAAATTCCTATAGATATTGATGTTTTGGATTTACCTGATGCCGATATCGTTTCGCGAATCCATGCAGAAATTATTGTAGAAGAAAATACTTACTATTTAATAGATATCGGTAGTTCTAACGGAACTTATTTAAATGATAATAAGTTAGAAAAGCATACACGCTATCCACTTAATCTGGGGGATAGAATTGAGCTTGGTAACGAAAATAAAGTAACTTTTATATTTCAATACAAACAGCAAAGTCAGCAGACAGCTATTGTCACGAAACAAGCTACAACTATCCAACCTCAAGCTATCAATAACCAGCAAAAACTACAAGCAGTAGATCGTAAAAGCAAGTTCGTTGGTTTAGCATCAATGGTTGCAGGAATACTAATTTTCGCTGCCAATACTCGAATTGGTTTGAGTCTTGGTTTTCCAACCGTTTTATTATGGATTGGGGGAGCGTTCATTCTTGTTGCGCGTCCAATCAACCGTAGTTGGGGATGGGGTTTGATAGGGCTTGGAACTGCATTACTATTGTTTTCCGGTAGACTATTTACTTCGTTTAACTTTTTAGCTCTCCTTATATCAGCTAGCTTAATATTTGTTGGATACCAATTATTTAGAAATGGGAAAGTTTTTGGTTACGGCTTAAATTCCATTACCGGAAGGAAGCAGAAGTGAAGAGTTAGGAATTGGGAATTGGGAATTGGTAATTGGTAATTAGTAATAATTATTTATTCTTTCCCCTTGTCTCCCCCTCTCCCCATCTCCCCCTCTCCCCCTCTCCCCCCTCTCCAAATAGCTAAAATCTAATAAAGCTCTTTAACAAAAATCTTGATATGCTAGCTATACCCGAACAACCGCAAAAAATGACAATCGAGGAATATCTTGAATGGGAACCCCAGCAAGAGCTTCGCTATGAGTACCTAAACGGCGAAGTTTTTGCAATGACGGGTGGTACAATCCCTCATAATGATATTGCTCTGAACTTTTACAGGAACTTGTACCCACATTTACGTTCTAGGGGTTGCAAGGCTAACGTGTCGGATGTGAAAGTGCAGGTTACTCCTCAAAGTCCTTATTATTATCCTGATGTTATCGTCAGTTGCGATTCTGAAGATTTAAATGCTCGCAAATTTTATAAAAAGCCTAAATTGATTGCTGAAGTTCTTTCTCCCGGTACAAGTTCTAAAGATAGAGGAGAAAAATTCACTTATTATTTGAAAATGCCTTCTTTACAAGAATATATCTTGATTGATTCGGAAAAAATCTCTGTCGAACGTTACTGTAGAGGAGAAGGAAGAATGTGGCTTTATTATCCCTACACAGCAGGAGATATCGTTACTTTATCAAGCATTGAATTTGAATTTCCCATCGAACTGCTGTATGAAGGAATCGTATTTGAATCAATGAACAATTAATAATTATCAAATCTATAACTCCCCATCTCCCCATCCCCTCAATCTCCTCAGCATCGGTAATTAAAGCCGTTGATATCTAAAACTTCTAAATCATCGATGATAATTAAGAAACTAATAATTTAAAAACCCGGTTTTTTGAAAAAGCCGGGTTTTTGTATCTAACAATTACGCGAAGGAAATATTTCCTTGTTCGTTCAAAGTTATACTCGTAAACATTCCAGTGACTTCACTTGTTAAAGAATCAGAACTAGTTACCGTCAATGCACTAGCATCTAATGTTGATGATGCTGCCATTAATGAACTATTTTTACTCTTTGCACTGGAAATTCCAGAGGAAAGTCTGACTTTACCAATCAAATCTCTACCAAAATCTTCAACTACGAATATATTAAATCCATTATTTTTTTGCTCGACATTATAGGTTTCCCCACTACCTAAATTAATTTGCTCTCCGAAAGAAAAGTCGGTGATTTTAGCGAAATCTTTATTTCCAAAATCATCGTAAAAAGAACCAGATTTATTACCTAAAATAAATTTGTCTGTACCACTTCCACCTGTTAAAACATCTTTTTCTCTTCGTACAGTATCTGCTAAAGATGGATCTGCACCTGTTAAAGTATCATTTCCAGAACCACCAATTAAGGTATCATTGCCGAACTTACCAATTAACTTATCGTTTCCACCATTTCCTGATAATTTATTTTTACCCTTATCCCCAATGATTGAATCGGAGTTTTGTGTTCCTTTAACGTTGACAAAGTTTTCAACTACAAATTTTACAGAACCAAGTCTGGGAATATCTTCTACTACTAACAGGTCTTTAGACAAGTCAATATCGAAAGATACAGGACCTTTACCATTGGAACCATCGATAGTATTATTCTTTTTTCGTGAGCCGATAATTCTCTCTATCCCTTGAATTTGGCTTCCTTGAGTATTTCCATTACCAATCAAACCTTGAGGAAGTAGGGTAATCTTTCGTCCTAATTTGCTGTAGTCTAAACTATCAAATCCAGCGCCACCACTAATTGTATCGTTTCCTAAGCTACCGATAATAGTATCATCGCCACCTAATGCCAGAATCAGATCGTCTTTGCGAGTACCAAAAAGTATATCTGGTCCATTAGTTCCTACAATACGATTTCCGATTGGGAGTAAAGCGTCAGTACTTAATTCTGCAACTCTTTCAGTTGTATCACCTTCTACTCTAATTGTTGCTTCCGGAGAAGGGCCACCAATGGGGAAATCAGTTTCAATCGGAATTGGTTCTCTTATTGGTTCATCTATCGGATTTACGGGTATTGCGATGATTTTTTGCTCGTCCATAATAATTCTACCTGGTTTATTGATGCTTTAAAACGGATATTATTTTTCTAGATTTTGTCAGTTTATTTGTTGCTGATAATTCGTCAAGCGAAATTTTTTATTTTGTATAATTACAACATGAAAAACTTAGCAAAAATACCAACAGATTTTGCTCGATAATGCTGTATATTTTTCAACTTCGCTATCAGCAAATAAATAAAATTTGCAGAAAAATAATTCTTGCATCATTCTCCCGCTAGTTAGATCGCTTTGATGAATAACATTGCAATCTTTACACAAACTTTATACACATAATTACCAATGTCTAACCATTAAACCGTATAGGAACAAAATATAAGTTAGTGTTATTACAATTTCTACGCTATTTACATAGTAAAAATCTGACTATATAAATCTTCTCAACATAGTACTATTACAGGATTATTCCTCTAGAATTAGGTCTAAAGTTATATTTTTTCGATTGTCTTTAAATTTACTCAAAAAGATAGTTAATATATTCTTTAAAATAGATAGCTATTTAATTTCGGATAAATTGCCGATCGCTATACGGGGAAAAATGCAAGCTATGCCAAACCACTTAAGGAAGGAGAGATGAAGCCCTCTCACAAACCAAAAGTCGTAATAATAGGTGCTGGTTTCGCGGGTGTAGAAGCTGCCAAAAAGCTGGGTAAGCATAAAGTCAATGTTTTATTAATTGACCGTCATAATTATCACACTTTTATTCCAATGCTCTACCAAGTGGCCACTGCCCTGCTTTATCCGCATCAAATCATTTATCCTTTGCGTAGTTTATTCAGAAGATTTCCGACAGTAAATTTTTTGCAAGCAAACGTTAGTAAAGTTGATTTTGATCATCAAATAATTTATAGCGCAAATGTAACAATTAATTACGATTATTTAGTAATCGCTACGGGTAGCCAATCGCAATTTCTCGGCGTTACCGGAGCGCCAGAAAACAGCTTACCAATGAGGACTTTGACAGATGCGATCGCCATCCGCAATCAAGTTTTAGGTAATTTTGAAAAGGCAGCAAAAGTTACCGACGAACAGGAAATAACACGGTTATTAACATTTGTTATAGTTGGCGGTGGTGCAACTGGTATAGAGTTAGCAGGTAGCTTAAACGAACTGATTCACAACGCTTTCAAAAAAGATTATCCAAGCTTAAATGCTAATCAAGCGCGAGTCATACTTTTACAATCGGGAGAACAATTATTTCCTAGCTATCCACAAAAATTGGGAAACTACACCGAAAAATACTTGCGTCGTCGTGGAGTCAAGGTACATCTCAATTCCAAAGTAAGTAAAGTCACAGCAGAAGCCGTTTATTTAGAAGACAATACATCTATATCTACAGACACAGTAATTTGGACTGCGGGAGTATTAGCCGCGACACCCGAAACCAAACAATCCGTAAAAACCGCTGCAAAAAACAAAGTTATAGTCGAGCAAACCTTACAACTTTGCGGACATAAAAATGTATATGGTGTAGGAGACGTTTCCTATGTCGATACTAAAGAAAAATTCAATGGAGTAGCACAAGAAGCAATACAAC
>JBARZF010000970.1:0-4068 GCA_049649675.1 Rivularia sp. (in: cyanobacteria)
TTAAAAGTATCTTTTTCAAAAAACACCACATCATCATCGCAGTCTAAGGAAATAGAAATATTTTGATCGTTCATATTAAAATCAGTCACTTAATTAATTAAGTTTATTCAGCAACTTTGTATTCATCAATTAGTATAAATACGGAGCATTTTGTTCGTAGTAAGCGATTTATCGCTTCCTAACTCCTACCTCTCTATATTTTCTTCCTCAGCGCTCTCTGCGGTTTTTATCTCCGTAATCTTAAGAGCGTAAAAAGATTAGAATAAGGAATCAATTCCTTACTACAAACAAAACAATCTCTCAAATACCAATTACCAATTATTAAATGAAAACCTACGATATTATTGTTATCGGTGCTGGTATTGCGGGTGCTGCACTTAGCTATGAATTAGTTATAAAAGGCTTTTCGGTACTTTTAATTGAACAAGATACGACACCACAAAACGCTACTCGCTACAGTTATGGTGGCTTGGCTTTTTGGAGCGGTACGACTTCTTTAACTCGTCAATTATGTGAGGAATCAAAAAAACTTTATCAAAGTCTGTCAGAAGAATTAAACACCGATATTCAATTTCGCGAGTTAGATTTATTATTAACTATTCCTCAAGAGAATAATCCAGAAGAAATTGCTGCTAATTACCAACGCTTTGCAACACCTCCACAATTACTTAATGTCAATCAAGCTTGTGAATTAGAACCTTTATTAAATAGAGATGCAATATCTGGAGCTTTAACTGTAAAACACGGACATATTCATCCAGAAAAAACAGCGCAAGCTTATATCAAAGCCTTTTTGCTGGCTGGAGGAAAGATGCAAATTAGCCAAGTTTTAGAAATAGAGCAAGAATTATTAGTTAAAACAAATACCGATACATTTAGCTGTAAAAACGTTGTGGTTTGTGCTGGTGGATTTAGCCGAAAGTTGCTGCAAACATCGGGTATTCCCATCCAAGTATATTTTACTCATGCAGAAATTATAGAAACTCCACCTGTAGACTTGAAATTAAATACATTAATAATGCCAGCGAATTTAAAACGTTCTCAATTAGAAGCTGACACTAGTAAAAATGATAAATTATGGGATGAAACCAATAAACTCGGTTGGATTTTGGATCTAGGTGCAGTTCAATTTAAAGATAATAGTTTATGCTTGGGGCAAATTAGTTTTGTCAACACGAATCCTCAAGCCGATTTAGATTCTGAAAAAAGTGAAGCTGTATTACGAGAAAATATCGGTAAAATATTACCTGAATTAGAAAATATTAAAGGAACTTGTCATCATTGTTTAGTAACTTTTAGTAAAGATAATTTACCTTTGATTGGTACAGTTACTCAAAGCAATAATATTCATATTTTTTCGGGTTTTAGCAATCCTTTAGTATTTATTCCACCTTTAGCGCGACGTTTCGCTAACTATTTAGCTGGTAACGATGATGATATTATTGCCCGGTTTTCTCCAGAAAGATTTATTAGTTAACAGATCAATTGCCTTATTCAAGCTGACATATTACACTCTTCTCAGTTAGCTTTCATAACCGCCTTGGAATAAATTCCCAGGCTCATATACAAAGTCTAATAAATTAGACTGGGTAAGGCTTTGAGATAATTATAGTGCGTTTTAACGTACTTTGTATATCAGCCTTGGAATTGATTCCGAGGCGGAAATTTAGGCGCTCACCGATTAAAGTCCTAATATTTCTCGCGACTTTTGCAACACAGCTTTCGGACGAAAAGGTTTAGTCATATATAAATCGGCACCTACTTTTAAACCTTTTTCTTTGTCTTCTTCTTGTCCCTTGGCTGTTAACATGATTATATAAATATCTGGAATTTGTAATTCTTGTTTTACAGCTTTACATACATCTAAACCATTCATTTTCGGCATCATCATATCTAGAAAAACTAAGTCTGGTTTTTCCTCTTCGATAGTTTCTAATGCTTCTTTTCCATTCTCTGCAATCAGTAATTCAACACCTTCATCTTCTAACTTTTCTAAAACTTGTTCCATTAAAATGCGAATGTTTGCTTCGTCGTCTGCAATTAAAATTTTCTTATCCAAGTTCATAATTTCCTCTTATTTTAAGCTATTTGATAATGATTTGTAATCTTGTAGTTTTAGAAAACCTCACCCCCTTCCCCTCTCCTTCCGCCAGGAAAGGGATTCCGGAGGCGGGGTGGGGTTAATTTTTTTCGCTGTCACCGAGCAATATAAAAAAGAAGTTTTCTAACCCTTTTTCAAAGCGTAATGTCTTAACTAAATCGTGTTCTTGAGACAAAACTGAATCGACGATAATCATGTCGGGCTTAACAGAAATAGCTTTTTCGATACATTCTTCACCATTAGATGCTTCTACAACATTGTAACCCTGCGCTTTGAGTATTTCGGATAAAGTTAATAAAGTAGAAGCAGTTGTATCTACTACTAAAACTTTCTTAGCTGAGGTTCCCTGAGATAGTAATAAACCGATTTCTTGCATCAATTTATTGCTTTCAATCGGTTTAGTCATATATTTATCAACCCCTAATTGATATCCCCTCTCTTTATCTTCAAATATAGATAACATAATAATAGGAATATCCATTTTAGTTGGGTCATTTTTGATAATTGCAGCTGTATCAAATCCATTAATTTGAGGCATCATCACATCAAGAATAATTAAATCAGGTTTATTAGCTTTAATTTGATAAATTGCATCTAAACCATCTTTAGCCTCTTGAACTGCATAACCTTGATTTTGCAAAGACTGTCTGAGTAATTCCCGGATATTCGCATCATCATCAACTACTAAAATAGTTTTTTGAGTATCGGAAGTAGGAATACTGTTAGTAGAGTGTTCTTGTAACTGTTTAACAAGACTATCTAAGTTGACAATTTTATCAAATTGGTTGACTTCGCTGATTACTTGAATCGGGATAGAAAATGAGAAAGTACTACCTTTAGTTAATTCGCTTTCTACCCAAATATTACCACCGTGATGTTCAATAATTTGTTTGCAAATTGGTAATCCTAATCCGGTACCTTGAGGTTTATCAGTAAATATTTCTCCTACTTGTTTGAATTTGTCAAATACTTGCAAACAATCTTCTTGAGATATACCGCTACCTGTATCGGTAACGCTGACAATAATATTGCTATTGTTTACTTTAGCACTACAGGTAATAGAACCCTCATCAGTAAATTTAACAGCATTTGATATCAGATTAATTAATACTTGAATAAGACGATTTTCATCACCTATAATTTTCGGTAGTGCTGGTTCTATATTTTTAATTAATTCTAAATTTTTAGCATCAAATAGAGCAGATGTAGCAGCTAAGGAACGCTCAATTACTTTTTCAATATTAATTTGCTCTTCCCTCCAATCAAGCTTTCCCGCTTCCATTTTGGCAATATCTAATACGTCATTAATTAAGGTGGTAAGACGTTCTGCTTCGGAGATAATAATATTAATATTGTCTTTTACTCTTCTGATGGTTTTTTTAGTTTTACGATTGTCATCGGGTAAGAAAGGAAAAACATCTTCTTCGAGTTTTTCTTGAATAATAGATGCAAATCCTAATACAGAAGTTAAAGGAGTTCTTAATTCATGGGAGACAGTTGAAATAAAATCTGTTTTCATCCGATCGACTTCTTTTTCCTGAGTTATATCTCGGAGAAGAATCACCGAACCCAAACAGTTATAATACGAATCTATACAATTTGCTTCTGCAATAGCGGTAACAGATGCTTTCACAAATTGGCGATTGTTTGGCTGTATTTCTGTTGTAAAAACTGCTGTAGGATTTTCCTGAGTTTTGTTTACTAATTCAACTACTTCAGGAATAAATTCCTGACAATAAAGTCCTTTAATATCTATATCTTCATCTCCCAAACCAAACATTCTAGTAATAGCAGGATTATAGTTGATTATCTTACCATCGGTATCGCTTACCAATAAACCATCTGCAAGGTTATCAATAATTGCTCTCAAATGTGCTGTATTGGCTGTTTGTTCTTCTAAAAGTTGCTTGACTCGGTTAATCAGATGGTTAAAAGAAGATGCTAAACTACCAACTTCATCTTCTGTA
>JBARZF010000971.1:0-18379 GCA_049649675.1 Rivularia sp. (in: cyanobacteria)
GAATAGTCAACCTAGGGCATTGGGAGACTCTAAACGGACGTGGAGGGATGGTAAGACTCCGCAGGGTAGCACAACCCAATGAAGCGTCAAGGAATCCTCTCTCCTTAAGGAAGAGGAGGTATGTCAACTGATTATTTTGAAGAAGGTTGAGGTAGGTACCTGACATCAAGCTTTCTCGTGCTTGAGCAAGCTGAACTGGATCGCGTGACTGTTTAATCTGTGAAAGGATTTGTGCAATTTGCCTATAAGCTTGTATTTCTTTATTTGGATTATTGCGAAATAATTTTACCTCGCTATCTATAATCCACCGCTTGTCTGCTGCGGTAAATTTATGATCTGCCATAAATTCTCCCAATTCAATAGCTGAGTCAACCATACTTTGAGTTAGCTGCTGACCGTTGACTGTAGCCAAAACGGTACTAGCTATTTTGGTAGGACGCTGTACCTGAGCAACTGCTGTATTATTGACGATTACTGGTGAAGCGGTAGCCAGCATCAAAGCCGCAAAGGTTACAGCACGCATTCTGTTAAACATAAGAAATATTATCTTTGAATTTTAGGTTATGTATTGTTTGTCTGGAGTAACTAACCTAAATTACGCATAGTTTATATTTTTTAATAATTGAGGCTATATGTACTACAGTTCCTAGAACAATAAAACTGACTGGATACAATGCTGTTCTCTGGACTATTACAAGCGAACAGCCGATGCAGTCGTATATTTCCTAAGAAATATATTTAGTAATATAATTTATCTTTGTTTAAATATATATACAGAAAAGTGCAATTAATTAGTAATTAGGTGCGGTTTTTCTAAAGCCTTAACACACCCTACTCATAAATTACGCATAGTTTATATTTATTAATAATTAGAGTTAAAAATACGCTCGCTACTAGAAGAATAAAATTGACAAGATATGATGGCGATCGCAAACAGGCTCGATTTTGAATTAATTGGTTTGGCGGAATAACCGATTGTTGGGCTACGGCATCTGATTATTTCGTTATTATTGAAACTTTTTCAAGCCGGAACCCAACCTACGACTTATTATGATGGCGGTCGCCTTTATAAATTTTGAATTAATTGGTTTGGCGGAATAACCGATTGTTGGGCTACGGCATCTGATTATTTCGTTATGATTAAAAATTTTTCAAAAATCACCCAACCTACGACTTATTATGATGGCGATCGCAAACAGGCTCGCTTTTGAATTGATTAATTTATCGGGATAATCGATTGTTGGGCTACGGCACATGATTATTTCGTTATTATTGAAATTTTTTCAAGCCGTAACCCAACCTACGACTCGATTTTGAATTAATTGGTTTGGCGGAATAACTGATTGTTGGGCTACGGCATATTCTGATTATTTCGTTATGATTAAAAATTTTTCAAGCCGTAACCCAACCTACGACTGATTGTTGGGCTACGGCATCTGATTATTTCGTTATTATTGAAAATTTTTCAAGCCGTAACCCAACCTACTACGTCCGATTTTTCTCAACCAGCTTCTGTCTTCGGCGTTAACAGTAAATACAAACAAGGCACTACAACTAAGGCAATCAAGGTAGCGGCGAGTAAACCGAAGATAATTGCGCTACATAAGGGCATCCAAGTTGGATCGCTCAAGGCTAAAGGAATCAAACCGATGATTGTTGTGATACTGGTGGTTAATACGGGTCGCAAACGGTCGGCGGCTCCTCTGGCAGCGGCTTGCCTTACTTTTATCCCTTCTTGCTGGTAGCCGTTCATGGTATCAACCATCACAATGGCATCGTTAACTACAATCCCCACTAAAGCAATAATGCCGATAAAGGCTGAGAAAGAAAAAGGAATTCCGACTAAGTAAAATCCACCGAAAGTACCAATTAAAGCGAAGGGAATCGCTAGCAAAATAATAAACGGCTGTCGGAAGGAACCGAGTTGCAGTACCAGTACGGCAAACACTAAGAAAACAGCTATACCGAGTGCTTGCCCTGCGGAACCAAAAGTTTCTGCTTGATCTGCTGTTTCACCCCCGAAGCTGTAACTGTAGCCACTGGGCCAGGATTTTTTCATTTCTTCTAATTTCGGTTCCAAATCTCCCAGAATTTCCCCTACAGTGCGGCTTCCGTTTTTTGCTAAAACCGTTGCCGTGCGCCGTCCATTTCTACGGGCAATGGAAAGAGGTGCTTGTGCCTGTACTGGTTCAACAACGGCGCTTGCCGAGATTAATTCTTCATTGGGATTATCGGTAAAAAAGCGTACTGCTAACAATTCATCCCTGCGAGTGGGTCCGCCAACTCGACCATTACGAGAGGGCCAAGCCGTACTCAAACGGATTTCTAAGTCTTCACGATTGCCACCAACAGCAAAATTACCAACGTCGATCGCTCTGGTATAATACTGTGCCTGGGTGGTGAGTTGTTCTTCACTCAAACCGTAAAAACTCAATTCCTCGCGTTTGGGTATTAAGCGTAAATCTGCCTGCAAAGTCCCCAAGCTATCTCGGACATCGGTAGCGCCGGGAATTTGCTGCAACTCTCTCTGCACTTGCTGAGAAATTTCGCGCAGTCGAGTTAAATCGGTACCAGTAATTTCAATTTGAATCGGATCGCCGCTTTGTCCGGATTGTTGGGCATTTAATATCATTGATGCACCCGGATATCTATTTACTACCGCTTTTAATTCCTTACGCAATTCATCTAAGTATTCATAAGAAATTTTATCTCTTTCGTCTTCAGGAAGCAAAACTCCAGAGAAACCAAGTAAATAGCTACCTTCATTTGGTTCTAGTTCGCCGGATGGTACTAAGTTACTGCGTTGACCGACGTATTTAATTACGCTTTCGAGATAATTTTTATCTTGTAAAATTTGTCCTAGATCGTCGGCAAATTCTTGGGTAACGTTAAGGGTTGTGGTAGGAGGTAATTCAACGTTAACGCTGAAGTTGCGCTGGTCGGATTGCGGGAAAAATTCGACGGGGATTTGAGTAAAAGCGTATACGGCACAGGCAAATAAAGCGATTGTCCCCAGCACCCAAGCGCGAGCGGTAGTTTTATTTCTGACGGTGTGGTTAAGACTCCAGCGCACCCAACGTTCGGAAGCTTTTTCGCTAAGTTTATCAACGCGAGATTTCTTTTCTCCACCTTTGACATTGGCTAACAAATAACGAGATAAAGGAATGTCTACGAGAATGGCGATCGCAAAACTCAACACTAAACAAATAATTGCGGCAATGGGTAGCAGCTCGATAAATTTACCCAAGGTACCGCTAATTGCCATCAAAGGAGTCAGCGCTAAAATTGTCGTCAACTGCCCCGCAAAAGCCGGTCCGGCATAGGTTTTCACCGTTTGCAATGCCGCTTTATCGAAGCTCAAACCCTTGACAAAAATCGCTTCATGCATTCCTTCCATCATCAAGATGAACACATCCACCAAAATCCCCAAAGCCAACACCATACCAATTAGCACCATGTTATTGAGAGTTTGACCCATTAGCCACAGAACTGCTAATGCTCCTAAAAACGTCAGCGGAATCGAAAGTCCGGCAATCAAAGCCTCGCGCCAGGAAAGGGCAATAAATAAGATCACAAACACCGCAGCCATTGCTTGCAAGGCATTTACAAACAAATTACCCAACTGTTCCCAAATAATTTCCGATTCATCGGCAATGATGCGGAATTCCATACCATAAGGCCAGATATCGGGATTTTGCTTAATTTCATCCATTGTTTCCAGGACGCTATTAATTACCTCAATCGAATCTTGTCCGGGTACCTTTACCACTCCGACGCTGACAACGGGTTGATATTCTTTTCCTTCAGTACTAATAAAAGCGCGGGTGTCTTCTTGTTCGAGTTCCCGACTTACAGAAGCAACTTCATTCAAACGCACAACTCGTCCTTCGAGACGTGCAATGGGCAATTGTTGCAAGTCTTCAATTTTGCGAAACCTGCCATAAAAACGCACTTGAGAGCCGATAACATCGCTTTCGATTTCGTTGAGAGGAACATCTCGGTTAGCAGCGCGAATTTGATTGGCAACAGTAGTCGGCGAAATCCCCAGCGCAGCCAAACGAAAGGGATTCATTTGCACGCTGACAACTTCTTCCCTAGCACCACCAAGATTTACTTCACTTACCCCACCTACTTGTTCCAAACGATCTTGTATTTCCTCCGCAGCTTGAGAAATTACCGTTGCGTCGATGTTACCGTACAGCGCCAAAGTAATAATAGGAGCATCATTAAGCGAAACTTGCTCGACTACAGGCTCATCAGCATCTCTAGGTAATTCTGGTTCTGCTTGAGAAACCGCTTGGCGCAACTCTTGAATTGCTGTTTCGGTGTTGGCATTACTCGTAAACTCGACATTAATTACAGAAAAACCCGTATAAGAAGCACTTTTAACTTGCTTCACATTTTCAACTGAGGTAATTTCTTTCTCAATTTCGTCAGTGATTTGCTGCTCGATGGTTTGCGGATCGGCACCAGCCCAAGTAGTAGTGATATTCGCAACAGCAATGTCAATATCGGGTTGGGATTGTTTAGTCATCGAAAAGTAGCCCAACACCCCGCCAATAACCATCAGCAAGCTTAAAAGAATAGCGAAAATCGTATTCAAAAAAAAGAAACTTTCTAATCGTGAGGCTTTACTGAGATCGGCAGTTTCTTTTTGGTTTGGTGAGGGGTGTGTGTCTTTGTTTTCTAATCGCATCGGAATAATATATTTTTAACGCAGAGTTTTTTACTAACTGCTAACTGCTAACTGTTCACTGTTCACTGATAACTGTCACAGGTGCGCCATCAACAAGGCGATTTTGCCCTTGGGTGATGACGGATTCTCCAGCTTTTACTCCGCTAATAATTTGCTGTTTGGTAATACCTTTAATTCCTAGTTCTACTTTTCGCTGTTCGACTATTCCTTCCTTGTTAACTACGAAAACATAGGGGATTTGATCGCGGTAAACTATTGTATTAATGGGAACGACGACGGCGTTTGGTGCTTCTTCAACCGCAATCCATGTCAATACTCGTTCGCCATGTCGGACATTTTTAGTGGTTGCCGGATTGAGGCGAATTCTGGCTTCAATTGCCCGTCCTCCGGGACTGATGGCAGGATTGACGGCAAAAACTTCACCTTCAGCACGAGCGTTGGCGATTAAAGTCTGATTGTCAGTGTTTCCACTAGTTGAAGTTTTAATGTTTGTCTCTGAGGCAACATATGCTCTTTGACCTGGTTCAACTTTCTCTCCGTTGGAACCTGCTAAATCTACTATTACCTCATACAAACTGGGATCGATAACAACCATCGGTATTCTTTCCAAAATTCCCTGGTAATCGCCGCCAAGTTGGGAACTTACTGCTTGAGGCGTGAAATATTCCCCTTCGGTATAGTTTAGGTAAGCCACAACACCGTCAAAGGGAGCGTAAATGCTGGCTCCTTCTAAAGCAACTTTTGCTTGAGTCAATCGGGCTTCGGCAGTGGCAATAGTACTTGATGTGGCTTCAAGTTGTTGTTGAGCGGCTGTAACTCCGGCTTGTGCTGAATCTACTTGCGATCGCGCTGACTGTACTTGAGATTCGGCTGAGTTTACTTGAGATTGAGCGGCTCTCACATCAGCTTCGGCATCTCGGAGGGCGTTTTGTCTGGTGTCGAATTCCTGACGAGCAATGGCTCCTGAGTTAATCAGCAAGCGATAGCGTTCGAGATTGGTAGCTGCTAGATTGCGAGCCGTTTGCGCTTTTTGGACTTGCGATCGCGCTTGGGACACTTGCGCTTGCGCTTGGGATACTTGCGAACGTGCTTGGGATACTTGAGAACGCGCTTGAGCCACCTGTGCGGCGGATGCAGCTTTTTGCTTGCGTGCTTCAGCAATGGCAGCTTCGGCTTGTCGAACATCTGCTACAAGTTTGCGATCGTCAACTCGTGCGAGCAGCTCTCCTTTTTTGACTCTATCTCCTTCTCGCAGTCTTCTGCCGTTACGACGAGCTAAATAAGTGACATCTCCTTCTACTTCAAAGGTTAGATGCTTGTACTTTGCGGCTCTAACTCTACCTTCACTCGAAACCCAGGCTTGGATTGGTTCTCGTTGTGCTTTTGTAGTTCGCACGGAAAGCGGTGCAGTTTTAGTGACGGGTGTTTCTTCAGGGGCACTTTCCCAAGGACGAACTATTGCTACACCTCCAGCCAAGGCACCTAATAAAGCTACTAACCACCAATACTTTTTAAAAGTGGCTTGAATTTTGTTATCTTTTTTAGAAGGTTTGTCAGCCTTCTCTTCATCTGGATATTCTGGAGAATCTTTATATTCTTGAGGTGGTAACTCGCGCACTGCTGTTATCTGATGAGATTCATTAAAATGCGGATTACCTAAGTCGTCATTGAATGATGGTGAATAATCTTCCACTTTAGTTATATTTGGTTGAGGATTTACGCGATTTAAACTTAAATTTGCAGCAAAAATAGAAAATAGTTATATTTATTGCTTTATTTTAAAGACAACTCCACAGTGTTCTAATCTCCTTTAGGATTAAATTGCACTCTTGCCAAAGTAGTATTTATTAGAGTTTTACTTTTTATCAATGTATTTGAAATTGCTTAATCAAAGAAGTTTTGCAAAGCTGCCGAGACAGGATAATTACTTACTAATAATTCAATTACGCCGAATTATTGCTACAAATAATAGAAATAAAATCAGGACTTACGTTATTGTCACAGATGCTGATTGGTGCGTGACGCTACAAGCCTTATTGCTACGTTCAAATTAATGATGGTGCGTCACACACCCTACAATAATTATTGATTCGGTACATCTCAATTGCTACTCATTCCTTTTTCTATAACTCGAACTAAATCATCAAAAACCTTATCTACTACTTGCATATCTATTTTCAAAGGTTCTTCCGAAGCCAACTGTTGGGGGTTAATATTCATTTGACCTAAAATAAAGTTTCCCAACTCATTACCTAACAATGTGCTGACAACAAAAGCGGCTAAATCTGGTGAAATATCGGCACCGATATCTCCTCTATCTATCCCTTGACTAATTAACTGTTTTATGTAATCTGTAGAAATTTCTTGAGTACGTTTGATTGCTTCATCGCGAAACGGTAAATTCCCATATACAGCCCCGTTGATAATCCGGCTAATTTTGGGATGCGCTAAATCAAATTGAGCGCTTGCTCCAAGCAACCAGCGTAAATAACGAAAAAAGCCTTGCTGTAGCTCTGGTGGATCTGTACTGCGTAAAAAAGCAATCCTTTCCTGACTCGCTAATTCAACAAGATGCAAATAAAGGTCTTTCTTATCCTGAAAATATTGATAGAAGCTACCTTTGGCTATTTTCGCATTCGCAACAATTCGAGAAATAGAAGCGCTGTTATAGTCATAAGTTGCAAATTCCGCGATCGCAATTTCTGTAAGTGCTTTTCGTTTATTTTCTGGCAGATTGAAAAAGGTTTGATTGGGCATAGCTAGCAATTGGGTTATTTAAACTATATGACTTGTAAGTCATGTGACTTTATCGTCACTATATTAGTAAACACCTCATGCTGTCAACTATTCCTAAGATAGAGAACAGTTAACAGTGAGCAGTAAAGAGTTAAGAATTAAACGAAATTCCAATGCCCCATGCCCCATGCCCAATTACTTAATTCAAAGTGCGCTCATAAATTACATTGCCTTGAGCGTCGTAAACAATAAGGGGAACATCGGCGTTATCGCTGATTGCTTCTAAAGCTTGCTGTAAGGTTTGTAGGTGATTGTTTACACCATCGATAATAGTAGTATCTCTTTGAGTGCTGGCTTCTATCAAACTATCTTGCAAGCTTTGCTCGTAGTCGGGACTTATCCGCACTGTGATTCCTTGACTACCCATGATATAAGTACAAACGCGAATTTCACCGGAACAGGTTCGCTCTAAATCGGAACGGGTTTTCTGTATTCGGACGGCAATTTGTAATTTTTCTCGCGCTTGTTGGAGAGATACAGTTGCTGGTGCAATTAATTTATCGGCTTCGACACTATAAGAACTACTCGTAGCAATTTGTTTAGCGGAAGTTACTGCTGTTTGCCAATTTGTAACTGCTGCCGTCCACTGGTTTTGTCGTTCGTAACGTTTGGCAAGGGAGATTGCGTTGACGGCTTGCCTATAAGTTTTGGCTGCCATCAATTCTTTTATGTTGCGATTCTTTGCTGCTAATAATGGGGGTTTATATTCGGATATTAGTTTTTGTGCGTCGGAATATGCCGGACTTTTGGCAGGGATGGATTTTAATGCATTTACAGCTACTTGCCAAGTGGATTCAACTTTTTGCCAGTCTTTTAAAGTTTTGGCGGTTGCTTGTCGTTTTTCGGCGACGATAGCTACAGCTTTGGCTGAAGTGATTTTTCGAGAATATCTATCTTCTTTCTGCAACTGGGCATTCACTGCTTCTAAGTTAGCGCGGTAGCTGACAATTTTTTCTTGGGCTAATTCGTAAAGTTCGCCATCGCGATTAATTGCTTCTAAAGGTGAAATTGCTTGTCGCCATAATCGTCGTCTATCTTGTAATTGTTTCAAGTTTGAAGCAGGAGTTTTGCTTTTTTGCTCGGCTATCTGGGCTGCTTGAAAAGCTGTAAATACCTGCTGAATTTCTTCTGATTTATTAGATAGGGAGAGAGAAAGTTGTCGCGTTTGTTGGGAATAAGGGGATAAGCCGGGAATTTGACGTAAATTTACGATTGCTAAATCAATTTTTCTTTGCAATCGAGATAAATCTTGGTTGGAGTTGATTTTATTAACGAATTCTCCATAAGAATCATTTAAATATTGTGCGCTTTTTAATTGATTGCACTTGGTTATCAAACAAGGGCGAGTTGCAACGTATGCACCACCTAAAGTTGCTGAAATTATTACTCCAATAACTGCAAGCACCATTAGTTTGATATTAAAACTTGCTGTTTTTGGTTCTGAATTATCAGGATTATCGGGTAAATAAGGTATTTCTGCCAGATTAGATGAATCGGCATCAACTTCTGAAATCGGCGAATAAGTCAAAGCTGAAGAATCGGGGACAGAAAAATCCTCAACTACAAGCTTTATATTTTCGCTATCGTACTGTTTCTCCAGAGTTAGGGAACGTTTAGCGTAAGGAAGCTTGACTCCAACTACTCGTAAGAAAATATCTATTTTTTCTTGTTGGTACTCGCGGGAATTATTAGAAAGCGCTTCTTTAAGAACTGTAAAAATATTTTCGGTATCGACTGCCACACCTTGGGGGTGCTGAGTTAAAATCATTAGCTGGTAATTTTTTACAGCACACCGAACCTCAAAAAATTCTCCAGATGGAACGTCTGCACGTAAGTGTTCCTGCAAATTATTCGCTAAAAGTTGTAAATTATCCGCACGAGTCGCTACTGTCATAAAGCCCTGTTCCGTATATTTTCAGAGATTAAAGTATGTTCAAGTGAGTCAAACTAATTTTTGATTAACTAGTTACAATATAAAATCCGAACGTACATTTTTTTAACACAACAAATGAGTTTTTACAAAAAGTCTCAATCTGCAAGTAAATTTATATTTATAAGTAATTCTAAGCATAACTACCTTGATTTTGATTGCAGGGTAAATACGTAATTATCTAATTTTTGTCTAAAATTATTAACTCTATAATTTTTTTCTATGGATATAATGATTTTTGACTCAAAAGTGGGAATCATAAGATTTTTAACGTATCGCATTTGCAGCAAAAATTGTTGCAAAAATTAATTAGTAACTAGTAAAAACAATTGAATTTATTTTCGATTGTTTACCTCTATTTTTTGGGAGTGTTCGCGGAAAAGCTTTGTACATTAGATGTATCGCGACTCAATAGCGGAAATTGCGGACAATAAAAAGTGTAAGCATTTTTACTGATATTATGAATTACCTCATATAAAGTAATAAGAGGTGAGAATCGCTTTTTTATTTACCACTACTACGCTATTAGATAAAATTAGGAACAGAAAATAACTGGTTTTTAACAGCTTGTTTTTAACGGATTTAAATCGAAGATTGATTATTAACGTGCTTGCTGGATGTTTTAGATAGCACGGCAATAATCCTCCAAATGTTGCAAAAAAAGGTGTGTGTCAATGGAATTATTAGAGTATCAAGTAAAAGAATGGTTTGGGAAAATAGGTATTCCTGTATTACCTTCTCAAACAATTGACCATCCCACCGACTTAAAACGTTTGAAAATCAAGTACCCAATTGTTTTGAAGTCTCAAATTTACGGAGGAGGACGCGCAAAAGTCGGCGGTGTCAGGTTTGTCGAAACCACAATCGATGCGATCGCCACCGCGCAAAACATTTTTAATCAGGCGATTTATGGGGAATTACCTGAAGTGTTGTTGGCAGAAGCGAAATACAACATCGAACAAGAATTGTATTTAGCTATTGTTTTAGATACTGCTGTATGTCGCCCTATACTGCTGGGTTGCAATGAAGCGGATATCGAGTGGGAAGAAGCTGGGGAGAAAATGCAGCACGTTGTGGTAGAGGAACAGTTTTCTCCTTTTTACGCTCGGAGACTGGCCTTAAAGATGGGTTTGCAAGGTGCCTTGATGCAGTCTGTAAGCGAGGTGATCGAAAATATGTACCGATTGTTTGTAGAGAAAGACCTGGATTTGGTAGAAATTAATCCATTAGGAGTAAATGCTTCGGGACAGGTAATGGCTTTGAATGGAAACGTAAGTATCAATGAAAGAGCCATCCGTCGGCATCAAGACATTGCTGTAATGGCTCGGAAAATAGTTAGTCGTAACACCTCACAAGAGATAGATGACTATCTTGGTAATTGGAATGGGGTAGAGATGAATGGTAGGATAGGAGTCTTGGGAAACGGTGCTGGTTCTGTGATGGCTACTTTAGATTTAGTAGTAAGCAACGGTGGTAAACCTGGAGCAAGCCTAAATTTGCGACACGCATTTTTAACAGATACTGCACCAACTACTTTTAATACCCGATTAGAAAAAGCTTTACAAATTTTAGCTGCTGATAAAAGTATTAAAGTCATACTGATTAACTTTTTGGGTGGTATTCCTCAAGCAATAGAAGTTGCAGAGGTAATTGGAAACTTTATTGAGCAGCAATCGGGTTATAGTTCGGAAGCGTTTGGTTCAAATAGTACTAGAAATCGGCGAGGAGGCTTTTTTGTTCCTAAATTGGTTCTTCGTTTTGCTGGTTCCGATTTAAATACAGCTAAAAAATATCTATCAAATTTTGAAAATGTTGGTGAGCATTCTATATTATTAGTAGAAAGTTTAGATGAGGCAGTAGCTCAAGCAGTTAAGCTGACAAAGACTAAGGCTAAAAGATAATCACAATATCATAAAAGCAAGTGTTTTTTATATATTGAAGTATCTTGGTCTAAAAGTTTATTCTTTGTAACATCATCTGCCTTCTTTAATAGTTACCGAAGTCCGCGAAGGCAAGGTATGATTTTTGTCAGCATAAATATTTCTTTGCTTATTTATATAAGCAGAGAATAAATACAATAGGTTTTATCTTTAATCGCAAATTAATTAATCTAAGACGGAACTAAGATCGCAGTTATAATTTAAAATTTTTATGACATAAAGCAGGAGAGATGCCTTCTCGATCGCAAACCGAAAAATAAGTCTTTTAGATTCTTAGACTGTTCTCATACAGAAGCTGGGTGTTGACATAGCTCTGCTCAAAGCTAAGAAATACTGACTCAAATATCAAAACGTTGAATTCAGTATTATTTTAACTACCTAACTATAAAAAGGACGATTTAACCGCTTGATAATCCTATGTTAACCTAATATGTTGTTTTTTTGAAGATTTCAGTTTGCTTTTATCTTCTACGATTCGCGATATGCTTTCACGAAGTGTATTAGTGAGGATAGAACATCCTCCGGAAATTAGATCGAACCGTGTTTTCGCATTTATTAATGACAGGCTAAGTTCTCCTTAAAATTTTATGCTTTTTTATGAATTTAACGCCAGATAGTAAAGTAATCGTTCAAGGCTTCAGTGAATTTATTTCAGAAACTCACATTTCTCAAATGAAAGCATACGGTACAAACTTAGTTGCAGGAGTTTCCCCTGGATGTGGGGGAAGTAAGCAGTATGGTTTGCCGGTATTTGATTTAGTTGAAGAAGTAGTAAAGAAATTTGGGGTTATCCATACCACAATTATTTGCGTGCATCCTTATCAAGTATTGGATGCAGCGTTAGAAGCAATGGTTTCTGGTATCAGTCAAATTATTATCATTTCTCCTGGAGTGCCCCCATTAGACATGGTAAATTTATTTCGCCGTGCCGAGGCTGAAGAAACCATCATTGTGGGACCAAATAGCCCAGGGATTATTGTACCGGGAAAAATTTTATTAGGTACCCATCCAAGCGAATTTTATCAACCGGGAGAGGTAGGAATAGTTAGTCGCAGCACTACATTAACCTATGAAATTGCTTGGGAATTAACACAAGTTGGTTTGGGGCAATCAATTAGTGTAAGTATTGGTAGCGATGGGGTTGTAGGTTCTTCGTTTATCCAGTGGCTGCAAATTTTGGATGAAGACGAAAATACTCAAGCCATAGTTTTAGTTGGGCAACCTGGTGGAGGGCGTGAAGAAGCCGCAGCAGGTTATATATCCGAGATGATTGATAAACCAGTGATTGCTTACATTGCCGGAGTACACGCTCCACCAGCAAAACATTGGCGACAGACAGGTACATTAGCAGCAGTTATCGGACGAGATCCAGAGTTTGGGACTGCAAAAAGTAAACTAGAAGCTTTTAGGGAAGCGAAAATACCCGTAGCGCAGCGCCCTTCTCAAGTTGCAGAATTAGTTAAGAAAGTGCTGAAATAACAGTTAAAAGTGAGGAGTTAGGAATTAGGGAGTAGGGAGTTGAGAGTTGGGAGTTGAGAGTTAAGAGTTAGGAATTAGGGAGTAGGGAGTTGGGAGTAGGGAGTTGGGAGTTGGGAGTTGGGAGTTGAGAGTTGAGAGTTAGGAATTGGGAGCTAAGAGTAGGGAGTTGGGAGTTAATAGTTAGGAGTAGGGAGTAGGGAGTTGGGAGTTGAGAGTTAGGAATTGGGAGTTAATAGTTAGGAGCTGTTACGTATCTAATTTTGAGAAGAAACGCGGGCAGGATGCCCGCACTACAACAATTCCAAAATTTTGTTTTATACATATGCAGCATATCAGCTTATTAATCACTGTTCACTGCTCACTGATGACTGCTCACTGATGACTGCTCACTGTTCACTGATGACTGTTAGCAAATAATGCTTTCGTCGCAGATGCACCAGCCGATTTAACTTGCTTAACTAGATACCAATTTAATAATGCCACAATAGCTAATTGGCAAAGAAATACAGAAACAACTGTACCGAACCCAGAGTTTTCTACACCATACCAAAAACCACTTGAAAATAGCCACGAAATGCTGCCTATAGAATCTGTGTGTAAGGGATAAACATTTAAAATCGATAAAATAAACGCTGGTAAAATTATTGCTGCACCAGTTGTTCCTATTGCCCATAAATTACGTTTTGAGTTTTTCAACATCAACATAATTTGAGCAATTGTAGCGTAAATCATTGTCGAACTAATAAATAGCAATACGCCCAAACATCCTAAAACCTGGTGGTTATCTCTTAAAAGATTTGCTTCTACATTCAAGATAATCACAAGAAAAGCGCTGGTAGCAATCAAAAGATTGATTGCAATTGCTAAAATAGCCGGACTTTTTTCACCCGTTATTAAATCTGAAAGCAAGGATTTGTTAAACGAATTCTTACGAGTTGCAACTTTCTGGTATCTAAATCTAGCCCAATCTTGTACCGCTTGTCTTGAGGGGAAAATAATTGCGAACAATCCCACAAATAGCAATAAATTCCAAAGGTATAAATTTGTAACGACATGAAATAAACTGCGTCTACTCGTGTAATCTCCTGATAGTAAAAATCCGCAAATAATTATTTCAAAACTTGTGACAATAAAGTAACTTTGCTGTTTGCTGAAAATAGTAGTATTAGGGTTGCGAAAACAACGTTTTAATCCTTGCCAAGCCCAATAAGTCCAAATAGCATAATTAAACAAATGTATTGCCATTAGAGTCAAAACATTTTCTCCTAAAGGCAAACTAAAAAACTTTAATTTTTCTAATGCTGGAATGCCTTTATAGAATAAATTAGGAAATAAATAACGAGTCATGCCTACGGGACTAAATAATCTGAAAAAGGCACTACTGTTATCATAAGAACTGCCCTGATTCATTGCTACCGTTGCGATTAAAAACAGCATAACTAAACCGCTAGCTAGCCAAGGTTTAAAACCACTAAGCGCCGAACCACCAAATATACCGAATAGCAGAGCAATACTATAAAAGCAAATACAGCTAGCTACAAGTATTAAGTAGAAATATGAGATGTGGCTCAAAGCAATATTAGCCAGTTTTCCAGTGACAATATGAAAAGGAATCGCGGCAAGAACTACTAAGTAAATTAAAACTGGAACTCCTAATAGTTTTCCAGTAAAAATGCTTGTTTCCGATTGCGGGCTAAGACGAATAAAATTCAGCGTACCTTGACGTTCTTCTTGCGATAAGTCGTTAACTATTAAATAAGTTCCTGCTACTAACAGCGTAAAAATAAAAATTACGCTCATAGTTAGAAACATATACTCACAGTGGTCATGCCACCACAACTGCATATCAATTTGATCCGTAGGGCAAATGCTGAAATATTTTACTTTGCAATATTTGCGATAGCTTTGGTAATTTTCACCGGGAAATTCTCGCAACTGATATAGAAATATTATCAATTGAGTGGCAAGAGATGTAGCTAAAGCTATCAAAATAGGAAAAGGTTTCAGACGACCTTTTAATTCTCTTAAAAGTTGTGGGTTCCAGTCGCCTATTTTATCAATTAAACTAAGCATGATAGTTGTTAGTTGTTAGTTGTTAGTTATTAGTTGCTATGAGTTAGGAGTTATAAATCTAAACCTTTGACCTTTGAACCTCTCTATGTTTGTTTGTGACCAAGTTTAAGGAAAATTTATTTTTGAAACCGGGCTGACTTCAACTAACTTAGCCGAACCCTACAGTTTTTACTTAAAGAGTTTCGGATATTGATACATATTCTTAACAAAACTTGTTATTCTATCTACTCCCCCTCTCCCCCTCCCTAACCTCACCCAGCTTTTATTAAAAATATTGCAGCTTTCAGTTTGGTATGATAACAATACGAATCGAGGATTTATTAGTTTTCGTCCCGAATCCCAAGGAAAATACTGTATTTTAAAATACAATTTTTATATAAACAAGTGAATCTACCATAAAGCAGAAATAAGCCTGTGAAAAACGAAGTTAACAAACCATCTGAGACAGTAAATCAAAGCTCAGAATCCAACCAAGCAGACATTCAACAGCAGCAAAGTATCCGACAACAAATCATCGATCAAGTTCTCAAAGGCGAAAATCCAGGGAGTTTAAACTTAATTTTCGCCGATTTAAAGGAAGCGCAGTTGATTGGTGTCAACCTGAACAATATGTATTTAAGTGGTGTTGATTTAAACAGTGCCAATTTGACAGGTGCCCAATTGATAGAAGTTGATTTAAGTGAAGCGGATTTGAGCGATGCCAAACTAGTAGATGCTCAATTAGTCGGTGCTAATCTCAATAGCATCAAATTAATTGGAGCCAATCTTAATAACGCTAATTTACAAGATAGCAATCTGAGTACTGCCAAGCTGAATAATGCTTGCTTAATTGGTGCTAATTTAAGCGGTGCTAATTTAAGCGGTGCCCAATTACTAAATGCTAATTTGAATAATACCCAACTGAATCAAATTTATTTATGGAATGCTAATTTTAATAATGCTCAGTTAATCAATACTGACTTAACTGGTGCCTATATGAATAATGTCAAACTTAATAATGCTAACTTAACTCGTGCGATTCTCAAAGATGCTCAACTTACTGAAGCCAAGTTAAAGAATGCTAATTTAGAATGGGTTGACTTGAAGGGTGCCCAATTAGATAACGCTAACTTAAGGAATGCTAACTTAAGTGGAGCTAGTTTAGAATCAGTTAACTTATCAAATACAAACCTTGAAGAAGCTATTCTGCATAACACAGACTTCAGAAAAGCTAACTTAACCAATACCAACTTTATTAATGCAAAAGTTCAAAATGCTCGCTTCGGTTGGAATCTAGGCATTAGCGAAGATGTCAAACTTTATTTAAAGCGCCAAGGAGCAATTTTTGATTCGGAGTAATTATCTTTCTTCTAAGAAACCAAAGTAATCAAGTTAGAAAAAGCTTCAGTTGCATCTGCTATAGCTTTAGCTTGAAATACAAATTCGCTGTAGTCTGCCAAATTATCCAAACCAACCATATTCAACATAACTTCAGCCGTTACCCATGCAGAAGTTTCAACAAATAGTTTGCGCCATTTAACTTTCATCATTTTCGTTTCCTCATCTCAAATATCATTTACAAAGAAATTGATTATTGATTATTCAAATTTTATTCTTTGTTACAAAATGTAAATGATTTTGATAGTTAATTTCAATACCTCAATTGGATAACTGAGGTAGTGATTTTACTTCCGAAAAAGATGGCAATTACCAATTGACAAATATTGCACTCAGCCTAGAAGACTGGTGCTACAAGAACAAAGCCCGCCTGCACGGGCTAGAAATTGATCGTAAAGCTGACTGTTAACTGTTAACTGCTCACTGTTAACTGCTCACTGTTAACTGCTCACTGTTAACTGCTCACTGTTAACTGTTCCACCGCATCTGCTTGCGTTGGTAAATCTCTGGTTAAAACTTCGCTACCATTTTCAGTCACTAAAACATCATCTTCGATGCGGATTCCTCGTACATCAGCAAATTGAGCTAAACGTTCCCAATTAACTAAATTTTGAAAATTTTCGCGATTCTGTGAATTATTTATAATTGCCGGTACTTGATAAAAACCGGGTTCAATTGTTACCACCATTCCAGCACGCAAAGGTCGATTTAAGCGTAAATAACCCAAACCAAAGCGATCGCTTCTTTCTCTTCCTGCTTCGTATCCTGCTAAATCTCCCAAATCTTCCATATCATGCACGTCTAAACCAAGTAAATGACCTATTCCGTGGGGGAAAAACAAAGCATGAGCGTCTGTATTTACTAATTCTTCAGGATTGCCTTGCAAAATACCTAAATTTACCAAACCTTCACCAATAACCATGCAAGCACAAAGATGAATATCTTCGTATTCAACACCAGCACTAATTTTGTCAATGCAGGCATCATGTGCTGCTAAAACAACATCATAAATATCTCTTTGAGTAGATGAAAATTTACCGTTAACTGGCCAAGTGCGAGTCACATCAGCAGCCCAACCCATAGGAGTTTCTGCACCAACATCAGCGAGTAGCAAGTCATTTGGATTCAGTTCGTTTTGATAACTATCGTTGTGTAATACTTCCCCGCGCACGGTGACAATACTGTTATAAGATGTTGTCATATTGCTCGCGATAATAACCGCTTCCATTGCTGCCCTAATTTGTGCTTCTGTTTTAGCTGTATAAGTTGCCGCCATCCCAGCGAGATGCGCCTCTACAGTAACAGCAACGGCTTGACGCATTTCACTTAAAGCTGCTTCGTCATGAACAAGACGTAATTCGGCAACAGCTTTAGCTAACTGCAAATCTAGATTTTCCGGCGCACGTTGCGGCAAAACCCATCTGTCTAGCAATTGTGACTGTTGCGTCCATGAGCCTGCATCTTGTACCGCAATTGTTGCGACACCTTCTAAATGCGATTCTAATTCCGTCATCGGGTAAGCTTCATCGGCTCCTATTTGTTGTGCGATCGCATCGCGAGATGGCGTTTCTCCATGCCAAAGAGCATTACCTGCTCCGGGATTATCCACGAATAACTGTAATTTACCCGCTTCCAAACGAATCGCTGCATTTTTCAAAGGTATTCCAGCAAAATAGAGAAAATGGCTGCTAGGGCGATGAGGAAAAATATTTGCAGAAAAATTTCGTGGGCTAGGACTTCCAGACCAAAATATTGCGGGAAAATCGATTAATTTAGCTAACTTATCTCGTCTTTGACGTAAAGTAATTGCGAGTGAATCGGGAGTGTAAGTTGTTGTCATGGTTTGGGAATTAGGCATGAGGCATGGGGTATTGTAGAGACGTAACAATGCTACGTCTGTACGGGAGTTTTGGTAATTGATAACTGATAACTGATAACTGATAACTGATAACTGGTAATTGATAACTGGTATGAAAGATAAAAACTGGGCGATTGAAGAATTACCGGGATTAAAGCAGGATGAAATTGATAATTTGAAAAGTAAGGGTTTTACAAGTACTTTAAGTCTGGTGAAACAAGGAAAAACTG
>JBARZF010000972.1:0-2593 GCA_049649675.1 Rivularia sp. (in: cyanobacteria)
CAATAAAGAAGCCGGAATCAAAATCTCCAGGAGCTATAATATTATTAGTACCAGCACTAACTTTACCGTGTTTCCGTAATAAAGGCGCTTCATAGGGTAAACGATTATCAGGCAGTTGAGGTTGTAATAATTCTTTTATTTTGTCAACCTTAACTAAATTTCTCTCCAGTATGTTATTTTCGCGACTTAATAATTCTTCTTTTACTAATTCTTCAACAAACGAAGTTACATTACGATGCAAGGTAATTTCATCCACCAGATAAATTTGAAGTAACTGCTGTATTACCGTCTCTATATTTTCCTTGGCTGTAAACAACTGCCAAAACTTACTTCCCACAGCATTTAAAGTGTAGTAAAACTCCGACTCGTAATGTAATATAACTATTTCACCATTAACTTCTTGTGCGAGGGCATTTTCTGAAATGGATAGTTTTTGGTTAAGAATTGAAGTTGTTTGATTCATCGGTAATATAAATTCTCCTTGTGGGTTTTACGTGTCTACATATTAAAGACGATTCCAAAAGCCAATTCTTGAATTTTTGGAGTTAGAATCTTGTTTCCTAAGTTGATGCACGGGCTTTGTAAATCAAAACAGAGATTAATTTAAATCGCTCTTGTTTATGCGCTCGCCGCCCTTAGTCTAACGACTCACTGCGTGAACGGGCGATCGCAATTAATCAACAATCCTTCTTCTACTAATTCTTCAACAAGCTTAGTTACATCACGATGCAGCGCAGTTTTGTCCAATGTATAAATATTAACTAAATTTTGTGTTATCGTCTATACATTTCAGGTTGCAGTTAACAATTGCCAAACTATGCCTGAAACGAGGTATTTTGCTTAACGCACAAGATAATAAATTTGTACAGTGCGTAAGTCCATACCACAGTATCGGTGACATTTTAAAAACAATTAAACTTTGCTACTTTGCTAATAAGCCATGTACAAGTGACTTCACTAACAATCGCAATCTGTTCGTTATTAAAGATGTGCCCCCATCACTGTAAACTTTTTTAAGTTTATTCACTAGAAGAGAAAGTATTTCCATACCCGTCATATTAATATTGAGTTCAACTATGTTTTGTGACGGATTTTCCCATAGCCAAGATGCACCATTTTGATTTAATAAGTGATAAATCTCTGCGCCATAATCTTGGTACAATTGAGGGTGTTCTTGAGCAATTAACTCGTAAAGATAAAGTAGTTGCTCGCGATTGCTTTGTTGCAAACGTGAATCGGAGCGAATGCGATAAAAGTAATGCAATTCGGGAATTACAACTCCCAACCATCCTCGCTCGCAGATATTAACCCAGCATTCGTAATCTTCTAAGTTTTCTGCTAATAAAGATTTCATACCACCACTAGCAAGGTAAACGGCTTTTCGTACTACGGTACAAACACCAAGGGTGTTGTGGCAAAGTAAATAAGGAAATTCTGTATTCCAAGCTACCCAAACTTTTTCGGAATCACCAAATTCTTTAATCCAGGAAGCGACGAAACCCACATTCTCGTACTGTTGCAAAACTGATGCTGCTTGGGTGTAAAAGGTTGGAGAAACTTTATCGTCTGCGTCAAGGAAAGCAATATATTCTCCTGTTGCAATTTCTGCCATTTTGTTTCTGGCTGCGGCTACTCCTAAGTTTTCGGAGTGAAGAATTTTTAGGTTACTGTACTGTTGTTCTACTATTGCTAGAGTTTCTAAGCTTTTTTTGTTAGTACTACCGTCATTGAGAAGAATTACTTCTATATCTGCATAAGTTGAGGCAAATACAGAATTGAGCGTTTCCTGGATATAGCGATCGCAGTTATAAAAAGGAATGCAAACAGATATTTTACCTTGAATGCCCGTGCTTTCGTCTAATTTGAGAGAAGGGTATGAAATTTTACCGTGAGGTGGATAGTTCAACGAAGGAAAAACATTTCGTGTTTTATGTTTATCTTGCTCAATAATCTTTTGGAAATGGGTTATACGTTTAGATAATACGTTTTCATGTCCCGATTTTTCTAATATTATTCGACGTGCTTTTTCTCCTAATTCTAATATTTCAGTAGTTGAATAGTTAAGGATTTGCTTTAATTTTCTATCAAAATCGTTATTTATCTGCCAATCAAAAATCACACCACCAACACTTGTTGCTGTTTGTAACATTTCTACATGACCAACTCCCGATGAAGCTAAAATTGCTTTACCTAAAAGCATGGATTCCAAACAAGTATTAGCATAGTTTTCCCAAAGTGAGGGAAGTACTATGCACCATGCTTTTTTGATTCGTTCGTACAATTTTGCTTGGGGGAGAGGAGGAAGAATTGTAAGTCTACCCGAATTTATATGCTGACGATATTTTTCTGTTAAGTAAGCTTTCATGTAACAACCTTGGAGATGATACAAAGTATCGCCACCAATAGCTGTAAGATTAAAATCAACCCCTGCTTCCCACATTCGATTACAAGCTTCTAATAAGGGGATGATACCTTTTCTGACTTCTAACCTGCCAAAGTAAACTATGTCTTTTGGTGTAGGTGAGGATAATGGTAATTGCTGTTTGTCTAAAAGCTGCTTTTGTGCTGGTAAAGGGATAATCTCAATATCAAG
>JBARZF010000973.1:0-5670 GCA_049649675.1 Rivularia sp. (in: cyanobacteria)
CTTGATATTCTGGTATGGCTCCTACTTGTAATGCTGCATACAAAACTGCTCCTGTAGAAATACCACTAATAATGCCTTCCTGTCGCGCCAGTTGACGACCTAGTTCATAAGCTTGTTCATCAGTAACAGTGACAATTTCATCAATTAAATCGACCCGCAGCACATCTGGAACAAAGCCTGCACCAATACCTTGGATATTGTGTAATCCGGGAGACTGATGATTTAGGACAGCACTAGTGGCAGGTTCAACCGCGACAATTCTTATTTGGGGATTTTTTTGTTTGAGGTAGCGTCCAGCACCTGTTAGAGTTCCCCCAGTTCCCACACCAACCACAAGTACAGCAATCTTTCCCTCTGTATCCTGCCAAATTTCTGGTCCTGTGGTTTGGTAGTGAATTTTGGGGTTAGCAGGATTGCTGAATTGCTGGGGAGAAAAGGTATTAGGGATACTGGCTAGCAGTTCATTAGCGCGGGATATAGCACCAGCCATGTCTTCTGCTTCGGGAGTGGTGACAACTTCAGCACCATAAGCTTGAATAATTTGCTGACGTTCTCGGCTCATATTTTCTGGCATTGTCAGGATTAAACGATATCCTTTAGCAGCACAAACCATTGCTAAACCGATACCAGTATTACCAGAAGTTGCCTCAATAATTGTGGAAACTCCTGGCTGTATTAAACCAGCCGCTTCTGCCTCAATAATCATACTGATAGCAATGCGGTCTTTTACTGATTTTGCCGGATTCATCCCTTCCAATTTTAGGGCGATATTAGCAACGCAGTTTGCATTTTTGGGTAAATTTTGTAGTTTTACCAAGGGGGTACGACCAATGATTTCGGTAATATTGTTATAAATGGGCATGGTTTTTATTAGTTGAAATAGTTATTTTTGATTCTCTTGATATTTAATGACAGTACTTTTCCTGCGAACAAGCTACAAATAAATTTCAGCAAGCTGAAGTTTATTGTAATATGCAATAGAAATAAATCAGATTTTTGAAAATTTTTACTCTGCAATTTCTAAAACATAACTTGAAAAAATACGACAATGAAACCTATCATTAAAAATATATGAGGCAGGTTGCTAAATAATGGAAGTTTGGTAATTTTGACTAAAGGATAAATGCTGAAAATGAGTATAGATAGCAGAGTTACGCCTTGAAGGAAAGCTGCTACATCCATACTCCAAGTCAAGGTAGGTAAACCTGCACCACTATATCCAAAGCTACGAGCAAATACCCGGAGAATTTTTCCTGCTTCTGTAATTGCCGAGGGGATATAGTAAGCTAAATTTGCTCCCAGAGTCATGGGCAAGTAAGCGTAAATTACAGTGAGATAATCTGGCATTTTATTGTCAATAATTCGGGCAATTTGGTGAGTAAAATAAGTAGCAATAAAAGGAATACTTAATAATATTGTCACCACGGGTATAGCAGTTAGTAAATGTTCAGAATCAAGGAGAATATCCCCAAACCCAAACCAAGTTAAAATTCGGTGGGAATAGTGCATAAACACTCCACCGAAAAGCAGCAACATTAAAGCAACTTCTGCCCAGAAACCTTGATGATTTTCCAGTAAATCAGTGGCAGGAAAACGCAAATTAAGCTGTACAGAACGATTGGGGCAAGCTTTTAAACAAGTCATGCATAAAACACAATCCCGATTATCTTTTAATTGAGCGGGATGGGAGTATAGGGGACACCCATCTGTAGCTTGTCCTTCCGTGGAAAGAGCATCAGCAAAATTAACTGGGTTAGCATCACTACCTTTGTAGCAAGCAAATACACTACACTGACTGCCACACACTTGCTGAGTTGAACGCAATTCCACCATTGATAGTTTGGCAAACATCCCATTCATACCCCCGATGGGACAAAGATAGCGACACCACAGACGACGCTCATAAATTATGCTACCAATTACCGCTCCAGCAGCGATAATTAGTAATAACGAGGCAGAAAGATAAGGGGTATGGGGTAAATCCCAGAGTTTTTCCCATAGGTAAATGGCAACAAAACCAGCCCAAAGTAACCAAGCACCCCATTTATTTAACCATTTTGTCGGCCAAGGTAATAATTTTCGAGGGAAAATCCACAAGGATATCTTTCGCAACCATTCCCCGGTAATCATAAACGGACAGACAGCACACCATAGGCGACCTGCAATCGGAAATAACAACAGGTAAAAGGGCCACCACCATGCCCAAAAGAAATTTAGAGTTATGCTGGCATCCCTGGTTTGGGGTCCAATATAGCCCATAATAGTCACAGGGATAAAAATCACCATCATCAGTATCCAGAAGCGTTCGGGCCACCATTTACTCAAGAGAAACCGGCGTAACCAGGGTATTTGATTGAGTAAATCTACACGAAAGGCATTTTTTTTCGATTCCACCGACCATAATACTTGCTCTGGAATTACTGACTGTTCCGTGGGTGTCATGGCGACAGCGCGTTTGATAATCCCTTCGAGTTCTACCAAATTTGCTGGGTAATCGTAACTTATCAAGCGACGGATATCGGCTTGATTGAGTTCTAAAATACTTCGTCCTCGTTGCCGACAAAATTTCTTTAAAAAATAGGTAGCAAAATCTGGGATATCCTGTTTGCGTTGAGGAAGGGAAAATAACTTGATTTGATGGGCTTCTACGTCATTCAAACTAATCTTACTGTGACTAGCGAGGATTAAACGTACCCAAGAAGAAAGAGGAGGTGAATTTTCGACGTTGGTTTTTAATTTACCTGTTTTAAGGTAATTAATCAGGCGATCGCGTTCTGTTTTCTGCAATAATTGAACGTTATCAATTAACAATGTACCTCTTTCCAAGAGTTCAATTACACCCGGTTGGTCTGGTTTCCCAAATATGCTATCTGTATTAATTAAACCCGCTTGATCGCGGGGTAACTGAGCTAGATCAATTTCTGCAAAGGGGCGATTGTGTAATCCCGAACTTGCATGAATTAACCCAGCAATAAAAGTTTTACCACTACCATGTGGAGCTTGTAAAATTATAGGCTTTAAATCAGTCACTACTTGCTTAAGTTGCTGTTGCAGTTTTTGACTTGCTTTACTCTCACCAATGATTGACTCAACCATTGGTACAGGCTGAATATAACTTTGTAACCCTTGAATTCTGGCTTGTTCTTTAGATAGACGTTGAGCAAAATTAGCTAAGTCTTGGGCAAGAAAATTATTGATTGCACTTTGAATCTGGGGATAATTGTCCTGGAGTTGAAGAAAATCATCCCGTCCCAAAAACCAAATCTCGCTTTTAGAAAGAGCCACAGCACCAGCACGATAGGTAGCATTTACCTGTTGCTCTACTAATGGTACGTAGCCAAAAACATCACCTGCATTACGATAAGTGATGTGGGTTTTACCTACAAGGGATTGGCGATAAATCTCCACCGAACCCCATTTTAGTAGATACAAACCTACTGGTTTTAAATCCTGCCGATAAATTTCGGTATTTGCTTCTACTTTGAGAATTTGCAAACGTTTGGCGATCTCATTAATCACCTCTTGGCTCAACTGTCCCCAAATACGATGGAAACTTAGCCAATCGACACATTCTAAAACCGCTTGTTCGTCAATTTTTAACTCCCCATCAATTGCGGGTTGTAGAGGTAGTAGTTGCACTTGACTGGTCATGATTACTATATTTCTGTGTAAGGAGTATTATGAATTATCTTGACTGGCTGCTTTCCAGCCATTCATACTGGGTGGAAAACCTTGCACGTTGTCATAGCCGAGCAAGTGTAAAGACATGACTGCCATTGCAGAACGATAACCAGAGGAGCAGTAAACTACTACAGGTTGTTTTTTGGGAATTTTATCTAAGTTTTGAGCCAATGTCCGTAGGGGAATATTTATAGCGTCATCAATATGACCAGATGCATACTCAGAAGGCTCTCTCACATCCACCAAAAAAATATTATCTTGTTTGAGCAAACGTTTTAACCCTTCCACTTTTCCCACGGTGTAATAGTTTCCTGGGATGGATTTGAGATAATCATCCACTGCTGTTTTCATGTTATTAACCTCTGAATTAGATACTATTGGGATGGGGGATGCTAAGGCTGACGAGTCATAGCCAAGACCCGAAGATGCATAAATAAATACACAAAATACTAGTAGATTTACAGTTAAAAAATGACCGATTTTCATGAGTAATTATTTCTTGATAGTAATGAGTGAAGCCGTAAAATAACAACAAAATACAGTAGGAATACTATAATGAATTGATATTTGCGGGCTATTATTTGTAATCCGCTTACTCTAAACACAGCATTAGGTGTTTATTGGATAACTTTTGGCTTTCCTGCATTCTTAATCTAAAAAAATATGTTGAGGAACTTGTGAGGAAATCAAAATTTTACCTAAAAGCTATATTGAAGAACTATTCTAGATAAGATTTGTATGACTTATTGATACACGGTTCCTAAACTCCAAAATTACGTTCTACCATCCTTACAGTGCTAATTATGGTTTCACAGCCAGTAATTGCACGACAGCACTATGTCCCTGATGAAACAGTCCTTCTTGAATTTCCCGCTCAACTTCTGCGGCGTGTTTAAACTCTAACCCATCAAGTTCTTCCTGGAGGGTTGTCAGTTCCATCATCAAATCGGCATTGGGTGGACCTCCTGTTTTGAATTCTAGTTGACGGGGTGTATAAGCCTCCAGCACAAATACACCACCGGAACGCAATCCAGAAACCACTTGTCGATGGATATTAGCACGCAGGTTCGGTGGTAAGTGACAGAAAATAGAAATAATCGCATCCCAGGAATTCGGTTGAATTATAAAATCAGCCAAATCTGCTACGATGGTTTCTATCTCTACAGAACGCTCTGCTGCCAATTTATAGGCTTTCTTTAAGCCAACAGGAGATGCATCGACAGCCGTCACCCGGCACCCCTGCTGTGCTAGATAAACAGCATTTCTGCCTTCCCCTTCGGCTAAACAAAGCACAAGGTCTTTGGGAATATGTTGAATAACTTCTACTAGAAATTCGTTGGGATTTTTGCCGAAGGCATATTCAGTTTGGCTATATCGCTCATTCCACATAATTGATCAAACCTCTTGGTATGCAAGAAAATCAAATTACTCATTATGAGCAATTGTTTGCCATTCCAACAAAACTTCTGGAGGAATTTTTAAGTCTACAGTTTGATTATCTTTCATCGCTAAAGAAAGATTAATTGATGTTGATGTTGG
The DNA here is from genome assembly GCA_049649675.1 of Rivularia sp. (in: cyanobacteria). GTDB lineage: Bacteria > Cyanobacteriota > Cyanobacteriia > Cyanobacteriales > Nostocaceae > Rivularia. The sequence goes on from JBARZF010000973.1 coordinate 5,221, forward strand.
TAACTTATTTAAGATATTTTTGATATCATATTGACCAACATTTGCAGATGGTGCTTGCTGTGCAAATATATCCTTTGCATTGAAATTTTTACCCGTTGTTGTGTTAATTTTTAAAGGTTTTGGATGGGCAAAATCAGCAGTACCAGGAAAAGCGACTAAACGTAAATTAATACTAAGAGAATCATCTGCTTTCATCCGTTTAAACAACACCACCTGCCAAGCATTTCCCCGCTCATCTCTTAACTTATGTCTCGATTGATAAAGCATTTGACCTGGGGCTTCTTCAATGGTGCTGATTGTAGCTACAGCAGGTGGAGGATTAAAAATTCCTAATCCTAGCAAAATGAATAGAAGAGTGGCTCCCAATAACGATAACCACGAGAAAAATTGTCGAATTTTGCACCACATTAGATGTCACCTTATTGTTTGATACTTTTATTGGCAATTAAC
>JBARZF010000974.1:0-3371 GCA_049649675.1 Rivularia sp. (in: cyanobacteria)
CCACTACTCAAAATGCAAGAGTAAAAATAGGAGAAGAAAAAATTATTGTAACCCCTTCTATAAAGAAAAAAATTGTTACAGATTTGGTAGTTAGATATACCAAGCCTTTTAAAATCGTGTATCAAGAACCCGCTAGTGAGATAACCATTAAGATTAAGCCTCTTGGACTTAACCGTTTTGTCGCAAATCTTTCAGATTATTTTGTTAATGGATTTTATATGGATTTTCAACCATTCGATGATTTGAATATGGAAATGCAATCCATTCTTGGTCTTGCTAACAGGGACGAACAAATTGAACGACTTGAAAGTTATTGGCTATCTAAATTTAAAAAAGTTGAATTGGATAGATTAGAGAAAATAGTTGCTGATGTAGAAAGTGAATTGAGTATTGCTGAAATTTCAAAAAAACACCAAATCTCAAGACAATATCTAAATAAAATCTTTTTTAAGAATGTTGGCAAAACCCCTTCGGAATATCGTAAGGTTTTCAAATTCAGAAGAGCATTGGTAGATTTTCAAAAGGTAAATAATCTAACAGAACTTTCCTATGAAAGTCTTTTTTACGACCAATCCCATTTTATAAAAGAATTCAAATCACTAACTAACATTAATCCAAGTTTCTTTTTCAAAAATATAGATTCAAAAGAGGAAATTGTTTGGCTATTCTTATAAGCTAGTTTCCATTCGTACAATTTTATCATTCTGGATAAGCTTTAATTTGTAGAAATATTCTAATCATAGCTTATTATGAAGAAGTTTCTATTCTCTTTACTTCTATTGGGTATTACAATTAATTTATACTCCCAAAAGATACAGCTCGACTCAATTGAACCGTTCATTAATCAACTGATGGAAGATTTTGAGGTAACTGGTCTTTCGATTGGCATTATAAAAAACGATTCAATTGTCTATTCAAAAGGATTTGGTACTAGAAAAATCAATGAAAACTTACCTGTTAATGAAAATACAATCTTTGGTATAGGTTCAATTTCTAAATCCTTTACCGCCTTAACCTTAGGAATACTGGTTGACGAAGGAAAAATAAAATGGGATGATAGAGTAAGAGACTATCTCCCCTATTTTGAATTGTATGACCCATATGTTACGCAGAATTTTACCATCAGGGATTTACTTACGCATAGAAGTGGACTCAAAGAGATTAGCGGAGGAACACTTTGGTATCATTCAGAATTATCAAGAAAGGACATTATAAAAAGACTAAAATATTTAGAACCAGTATCGGGTTTTAGAGAAAAACCATCATATCAAAATGTAATGTACCTCGTCGCAGGCGAAATAGTAAAAGAAGTTACTGGCACAAGCTGGGATGATTTTCTTAAAAAAAGAGTATTCGATAAACTTGGTATGAGAAATAGCACCTCTATTTCTTCCGTTAGAGTATCTAATAAAAACTTGGCTTTCCCACACGTTTGGAATGAAAACTTCAAAAAAACACGTGTAAATCAAGAAAAAGGAGACAATCTCGCAGCAGCAGGATTTATATACTCTTCATCTAATGAGATGATTAGTTATATGAGGTTATTACTCAATGATGGAGTCTTTGAACAAGATACCCTTATAAGCAAAAAAACTATCGAAGAAATTTTCAAACCTCAAATTATATATCCTATTGAAGGCTCGCCATTTGGCAATGAATTCACTTCATATGGTTTTGGGTGGTGGGTTACTCCTAAAAGTAATAGTAAATTAATTGAACATAATGGAGGTATTGATGGAATGCATGCAAAACTTTTCATGTTAAAAGATTTAAACATTGGTGTAATCATCTTAACCAATATTTCAAAAGAGCCAGCTGCTTTTTTATTAAAAGCTAAATTACTCGAGCAGATATTTGAGGATAAATCCCTCGATTTTTACGAGACGGTAAAAGGATATAGAGATAGAAGAGTAAGTCAAGAACCTAAAATCAAAACGAGAATTAATAATACATCACCTTCAGTTGAACTAAATAATTTCACGGGAATATACACAGATAGAATGTATGGTGATATTAGAATAGAACTACTTAATAATAAAGAACTAGTGTTATGTTAATCATAAATTGACGGATAAAGTCTTTTTAGTTTTATCCTTGAGTCTTTGGTCGTAAACTGCCAGTTTATCGCACCCCCTTTATTGTTCCTACTGTCCTGCCAAGCATTTATCTCTCTTTTTATTTCATCCATCGTGGATATGTGCCTGTTAAGGCATTGGCCGTTGAGCACGTGCAGTTCTATCTCCGCCATGTTCAACCAGCTCCCGTGTTTGGGCGTGAAAACAAATTCGAACCTGTCCCATAGCCTTTTGGCCTCTTCCGGTTCGAAAGTCTCATAAAAGGCGGAAGCCGCATGTGTGCCGAAGTTGTCCATCACAAGTGTTATTCTGTCCGCTTCCGGATATTGCTCGTCCGCCAACTTCTTGATGAACTTCGCCCAGTCTTTTTTTGTTTTGTACTTCGTCACCTCTACCGTTCGTTTACCCTTCAACGGTTCGTTCGCCATGAATATATTGACCATCCCGTGCCTTATGTACTCATAATCCACCCGGGCCTCCTGTCCCGGTCTCATGGGAACGGAAAGTTGGCCCGCCGAGATCAACTGTTTCGGGGACTCGTCCATGCAGACCACCGGATTCCCCTCATCGTAGGGCCTTTTATAAACGTCCAGCACCCGCTCCATGTCCGCGACGAACCCGCCGTTGCTTTTCGGCGGTATTACCCAACCCTTTACTTTCCAAGGCTTAAGTTCGTTTTTTTTAAGACCTCCCCGACGGAGACATGGGAGATGTTCGGCACGTATTCCAACTCGACCATCCTGTCGGCCAACAGCCTCAAAGACCATTTCGCAAAGCCCGGGGGCGGTTCGCTACAGCAAAGCTGGACCAGTTTCGCCTCCACGTCGCCATCTATTTTCCGTTCATAGACACGGGTGCTCGGGCGGCGTTCAAGCACCGCCTCGAAACCTTCTTCCACGAACTTTTTCTTTACACGGTCTATCGTGCGCATGCCCACCTTCAGGACTTTGCTGATCTGTTCATTGGTCACCTTTTCGGAATGATCGCCCTCATCACAGTTCAACAAAATGTAAGCGGCACGAAACTTCTGTGTGGTGTGCGAGCCCTTGTTGATTATCGCCATCAGCATATTTACCTCTTCTTGGCTTAATTTAACGGTGTACCGTATCATTGTTTTTGTTCAAAGATACGAAACTAAATATAGTGCGTCATAATATACTTAACTTAACACTAGTATGAAAAACAATCAAAACATCCAAATCATTGAAAATCTATATAAAGCATTTGCAACAGGCGATATGCCAACCGTTCTCGGCAGTATGCATCCTAAAATTGAATGGAACGAAGCCGAAGGAA
>JBARZF010000975.1:0-2662 GCA_049649675.1 Rivularia sp. (in: cyanobacteria)
TAATCGCTGACTATCAAAACGGCGAACAATCTAATATCAGACGTGTATTTGGTTATACAACATTATTTCAACCGAAAAAGGCTGTAACTCGCGCTGAAGCTGCTGCTGCTTTATGGTATTTCGGTACCGAAAGTGAGGGAATATCGGCAAAAGAAGCTTTGAAATTAAAGCAGTAGCAAGTTACTAAAAATTTATATTGTAATTACCTAATAACTTGTGAAGCTTGCCTTACAAGAGTTTTATGTAAACCTGGGAGTTTATGCATAAAATATGAATATTTAACCATATCTTCATAAATATTTTATTAATTATAAATTATTTGTAAGAATGCAATAGCAAATTAATGTGACAGCAATCTATATGTTATTTGTAATAAAAGCTTGAAATAAGTAAAAATAATTAGAAAGCGCTTCACAATTGCTTCCTTGATTAAGGGAATTTGCGTAATATATTAAGGAATTAAATTAGTATGAAAAAAGCATTAACAGCAGCAGGATTCCTTCTCTTCTCATTTATGCTGCCTTGTAAAGCAATGGCTAGTAATTTTAGTCAATTCTACGTATTTGGCGATAGTCTCTCAGATACGGGTAATGTCTTTACTGCAACAAGTTTATTAGATCCGGAAAATGTAATTCCTCCCAGCCCTCCTTACGCTCCGGGACGTTTTTCTAATGGTGATGTCTGGGTAGATTTTGTTGGAGACGAAATCGGATTAACTCCAACTTTATTCATAGATAATCCAACTTCTACAGAAAGTACAAACTTTGCCATTGGTGGTTCTTCTTCGGGTTTAGATAATGCTTTAGTTCCCGATTCCGGTTTACCGGGAGTTTTAGGACAAGTCGGCTTATTTACCCAAAACTTGCAAGCAAATAATCAAGCAGCAGATCCAAATGCACTTTATACAGTGTGGGGAGGTGCTAATGATTACGTATTTGGTGGTGTTACAGATCCAAATCAAACAGTCAGCAATTTATCAGATGCAGTTGGGTTATTAACTCAAGCAGGTGCTAAAAATATCGCAGTATTTAATTTACCCGATTTAGGTCAACTTCCATCTGCTTTCTTCACAAATACTTCTACTCAATTAACTCAACTTACCCTTGCTCATAACGCAGCATTAGAGCAAGCTTTAGGTGGTTTGAGTGCAAGTACAGATGCTAATATAATTCGCGTTGATATCAATTCTTTATTTAATCGGATAGTAGCTAATCCAGGAGAATTTGGTTTTACGCAAAATCCAGCAATCCCTTGTGTAGTAGGAGACTTCAATAATATTAGTAGCGTATGCGATAACCCTGATGAATTTATCTTTTTCGACGCAGTACATCCAAGTTCAAAAAGTCATCGTTTAGTAGCAGATGCAACCTTGAGTGCAATTAAACATGAAACTGTACCCGAACCTTCTACTGTGTTAAGTACATTAGCTATTGGTGCAATTGGTACGGTAGGAGTATTGAAGCGCAAACGCAAAAAATTATTACGATAGATACCAATTTTTGATTAATCCCGACGAATTGTAGAGACGCGATATATCGCGTCTCTACACGGTTATGGGGAAACCAACCAATGTAAATCCATAATTATAATGTTGGGTTACGACACGATAATATAGATTGTCGTTACAAGTTGAATTTATTTTTCGTGTCTAACCCAACCTACAAAATAATTAAAAATTAAAAATGTCCGATTACGAGCAATTATTTCAAACAATTGAAGAATTAGTAATGCATCATTCTCCTAGTGGTGCGGAAAGTGAAATTAATCAATATTTAATGCAGCAATTTAGGGCTTTAGGAGTAGAGGTATGGCAAGATAGAGCCGATAATATTATTGCTAAAATTCCAGGAAAAAGTAGCGAATATCCAATTGCAATTACCGCTCATAAAGATGAAATTGGCGCGATTGTTAAAACTATTGGTGAAGCAGGTAGAGTTGAAGTTCGTAAGTTAGGAGGTGCTTTTCCCTGGGTTTACGGTGAAGGTGTAGTAGATTTATTAGGAGATAAAGAAACTATTCACGGTGTTCTTAGTTTTGGTTCCCGTCACGTATCCCACGAATCGCCGCAAAAAAAGTTTCACCAAGATGTTGCTTTGAAATGGGAAGATGCTTGGATTGAAACTAAATGCAGCACTTTAGAGTTAGAAAATGCCGGTATTCGTCCGGGAACTCGAATGGTTATAAGCAAGCACCGCAAGCATCCCATCCGTTTAAAAGATTATATTGCCAGCTATACATTAGATAATAAAGCTTCGGTGACTATATTATTAGCTTTGGCAGAAGAGATAAAACAGCCAGCAGTAGACGTATATTTAGTAGCTTCCGCAAAAGAAGAAGTCGGAGCAATTGGAGCGCTTTATTTCTCTCAAAATCAGCGATTAGATGCAATGATTGCTTTAGAAATTTGTCCGCTTAGTAATGAATACCCTATAGAAGACGGTGAAAACCCGGTCATACTTTCCCAAGACAGTTACGGAATATACGATGAAAATCTCAACGGACAACTTCGCGATTGTGCCAAAAAAATAGATATGTCCGTACAATTAGCAACTTTGAGCCAGTTTGGTAGCGACGCTTCAATTGCAATGAAATTCGGTCATGTTCCCCGTGGTGCTTGTTTAAGCTTTCCGACTCAAAACACCCACGGATATGAAATTGCACA
>JBARZF010000976.1:0-9614 GCA_049649675.1 Rivularia sp. (in: cyanobacteria)
TGCGTCTGCAAGCAGAACATAAAAATCTGAGCTTTGGAATGCAGTTACCCGGAACAAATGATGAAATTCTCGTTTATAGCGATTACCTCCGTCTCAAACAGGTAATGATAAATCTAGTAGGTAACGCCATAAAATTTACCCACGAAGGACATATAACTGTTACAGCTGATGTAGTTCGTAAAAAAGTCATATTTAAAGAACAAGAATTTCCCGGTATGGTGAAAGTGCGGGTAGTAGACACGGGTATCGGTGTTTCTTTAGACCAGCAGGACAAATTATTTCAATTATTCTCTCAAGTAGATGGTTCTCGTACCCGTCAATACGGCGGTACCGGCTTGGGATTAACCATATCTCAGAAATTAGTAGAAGCAATGGGTGGCGAAGTTCATTTTTATAGCTTAGGTGAAGGACTTGGTTCTACAGTTACCTTTACAGTACCCCTTTACCAGCAGCCCGTTTTGGTTTCCAGTGGAGACAGCGAGTAGTTAGGAGGGCGTTTCGTTAGTATTTACCAAAACTATGATGTGGTAATGGGGTGATGTAGTGATAGTGATGTGGAAATTCAACCCATAATCTCACAATTACCAATTACCAATTCCCAATGCCCAATCCCCAATGCCCAATCCCCAATGCCCAATCCCCCCATCACTTTGCCCCAATTGGTCTAGTATGTAGTTAACAAGCTTTGAAAATAAACTTTGTCGCTAAATAGAGGTCAATAAGGATTATGGAATTAACAAACCAAAATGTAGAAACAGTTCTTGATGAGTTGCGCCCATACTTAATGTCTGATGGCGGCAATGTGGAACTTGTAGAACTTGATGGCCCTATTGTTAAACTACGTTTACAAGGTGCTTGCGGTTCTTGTCCTAGTTCTGCTATGACTCTGAGAATGGGTATTGAACGCCGTCTCAGAGAAATGATTCCCGAAATTGCAGAAGTGGAACAAGTGGTGTAAAAGTTAAGGTTGGGAATTAGGATGTTAACCCAACTCCTAATTCCTAACTCCCGCCCTCCTAACTTTTACCTCCTCACTCATTTATGTCTCACCCCCTGCACGTAGCTTTTATTTGGCATCAACATCAACCTTTATATAAGTCTCCTGAAGGAGGTTCGTCTTCATATCTGGGTACTGGAAGATACCGTTTACCTTGGGTACGGTTGCACGGTACCAAGGATTATTTAGATTTGATATTAATGTTGGAACGGTATCCGAAACTGCATCAAACTGTTAATTTGGTTCCGTCTTTGATATTGCAGCTTGAAGATTATATTGCCGGTACTGCTTTCGATCCTTATTTAGAAGTTAGTTTAACCCCTACAGAACAATTAACTCAGGGACAATTAGAATTTATTCTCGAACATTTTTTTGACGCTAATTACGATACTTTAATTCAACCCCATCCTCGCTACAGGGAACTTTACCAAGTTCGTCAGGAAAAGGGAGAAGCTTGGTGTTTGGCAAATTGGGATTTACAAGATTACAGCGATTTATTAGCTTGGCACAATTTAGCGTGGATCGATCCTTTATTTTGGGATGATGGGGAAATTGCGACTTGGTTAAAGCAGGGAAAGGGTTTTAGTTTGAGCGATCGCCAGCGTATCTACTCGAAGCAGCGAGAAATTTTGGCTCAAATTATACCGAAACACCGTCAGATGCAGGAAACTGGGCAATTAGAGGTGACGACTACGCCTTATACGCACCCAATTTTACCTTTACTTGCGGATAGTGATGTTGGCAGAGTGGCTGTACCTAATATGACTTTGCCGCGATATCGTTTTTCGTGGCCAGAAGATATTCCCCGTCATCTAAGTAAGGGATGGGAGTTTTATCAAGATCGATTTAAACGAGAGCCTCGCGGATTATGGCCCTCGGAGCAGTCGGTAAGTCCGGCAGTTTTACCGTATATTGTAGAACAGGGTTTTCAGTGGATATGCTCAGATGAAGCCGTGTTGGGATGGAGCTTACAGCAGTTTTTCCACCGCGATGAAACGGGAAATATTCAACAACCAGAATTACTTTACCGCCCTTACCGCTTACAAACTTCTGCCGGGGATTTATCAATAGTTTTTCGCGATCATGCATTATCCGATTTAATTGGTTTTACCTATAGCGGAATGTCTGCGGCTGTTGCATCGCAAGATTTAATCGGACGATTGCAGAAAATTGCCCAAATGCAACAAGATAGCGACAGCGAGCAACCTTGGTTAGTTACTATTGCTTTGGATGGTGAAAACTGTTGGGAATTTTACGAACAAGATGGTAAACCTTTCTTAGAAGCTTTGTACGACGGCTTTAGTAAGGAACCGCAGCTAAAATTGGTTACAGTTTCTGAACATCTAGAAGAATTTCCCGCTCAAGCCACAATGAAGGCAGAGCAACTGCATAGCGGTTCTTGGGTAGACGGTAGTTTTACTACTTGGATCGGCGACCCGGTAAAAAATAGAGCTTGGGACTACTTAACTCAAGCTAGACAGACATTAGCGAATCATCCAGAAGCAACAGAAGAAAATAATCCCGCAGCCTGGGAAGCTTTATACGCTGCTGAAGGTTCGGACTGGTTTTGGTGGTTTGGGGAAGGGCATTCATCAAATCAAGATGCTATTTTTGACCAATTATTTCGGCTGCATCTGCGAGGAATTTACCGAGCATTAAACGAACCCATCCCCACATATTTAAATCAACCTCTAGAAATTCATGAAGCAAGAACAAACCATCGAGCTAGCGGGTTTATTCATCCAGAAATCAATGGTAGCGGTGACGAACAAGGTTGGGAAAAAGCCGGACGTTTAGAAATTGGTGGTGCCCGAGGAACCATGCACAGCAGCAGCCCCATTCAACGGTTGTGGTATGGTTTAGACCAATCTAATTTTTACTTACGCATGGATTTCAAAACTGGAATACAGCCGACTAAAGATTTACCACCCCAATTAAATCTGCTGTGGTTTTATCCAAATCAAATCATGCACAACAGTTCATTACCCATAGCAGATGCGCCCGATATTGCCCCATTAAATTATCTATTTCACCATCATTTACAAATCAATTTATCAACACGCTCAATTAAATTTCAGCAAGCAGGTGAATATTCCCAATGGTATACTCGCGAAACCCACGCTCAAGCAGCTTTAAATAACTGTTTAGAAGTAGCAGTACCGTGGAAAGATTTACAGCAACCTCCAGAATCTCCCATCAGACTTATCTTACTACTTTCCGATGCAGGTAATTTTCGCAATTATTTACCAGAAAACGGTTTGATCGCCATTGAGCAGTGAGCAGTGAACAGTGAACAGTGAACAGTGAGCAGTGAGCAGTGAACAGTGAGCAGTGAGCAGTTAGCAGTAGGGAGTAGGGAGTAGGCAGCAGTTAGCAGTTAGCAGTGACCAGGGAATAGGGAACAGTTAGAAATTGTTATTGTAGTGCGAGCGTCTCGCTCGCTGACTTCCCCCCATCTCCCCATCTCCCCCTCTCCCCCCATCTCCCCTCTCCCCCATCTCCCCCTCTCCCCCATCTCCCCCTCTCCCCCATCTCCCCATCGCCCCATCTCCCCCTCTCCCCATCTTTTACCCAATTTTCATCCGGAGTGTTGAAGGAAAAGTTAGAGAAAAATTAGAGAAAAATCAGGTTTGTGCAAAGATACGGTAATTATACTGGCGACAAATACTGATAGTAGTTACATTGAAAAAATCGCAGAGTCTTACTGTCGCAATGTAAATAATATTGTTCTTTATATGAATCGTTTTTCTCGCAAAGTATCGAATTTTCATTCTGACCTTTTGATGAATACTAAGTTAGGACAATTATGTGGTTCTAAAAGTTTATTTCGCGAACGTTATGCAATTTTACGCATTTTAGGTAGAGGAGGTTTTGGAGTTACTTTTTTAGCTCGGAATGTGACTCTACCCGGACATCCTTTGTGCGTTATTAAGCAGCTTTGTCCTAAAGTTAGTAGCCCTAGAAGTTGGCAAAGGGCTAAGGGACGTTTTGAAAAGGAAGCTAAAACTTTAGGTCAGTTGGGGAATCATTCTCAAATTCCGATGCTTTTAGATTATTTTGAAGTCGGAGAAGAATTTTTTCTGGTTCAAGAATATGTCCGTGGCTGTACTTTAACTCGTGAAGTTAGACGCAATGGTGCTTTAAGTGAAGATGCTGTCAAAAAGTTTTTACGCGAGATACTTCCGGTATTGCAGTATGTTCACAAAAATCACGTAATTCATCGCGATATTAAACCACATAATTTGCTTCGATGCGATGACGATGGACGTTTAGTATTAATTGATTTTGGTGCAGTCAGAGAAGAGTTGGCAAAAGCTAGCGAACTTGCGGATAAAACTGCTACTACTAATTTTGTTGGCACTATGGGATTTGCTCCTCCGGAACAATTTTCTCTACGTCCAGTTTACAGTAGCGATATTTATGCATTAGGGGTAACTAGTCTCTACTTACTTACTGGTAAAGCACCTTTAGAATTCGATCGCGATACCAATACGGGTGAAATCTGCTGGCAAAAACAGTTAACACTCAGCGAACACTTTGCCTCTGTTTTGAATAAAATGCTTAAAGTCAATGTAAGGGAGCGTTTTGCATCTGCTTCGGAAGTCATGTTTGCTCTAGGTGTAGAATCCCATTTACCTCATTTAACTGACTGCTTGACTACTCAACCTTTAGGAAGTCAAAAGAAGTCGGTAACTAATAGTTTTGAAGAAAATTATCATAGTTATGTTCCTCCGTTTGCACGAACTGCGATCGCGATTCGTGAATGGAAAGCTAAATTAGAAGCAAGAAAAACACGACGTAAATATAAACGTTATTCATCACTGGCATAATAGGTCTAAAATGTAAAAAAAGATTCACTACGCAGGTTTTGTAGATTATTTCTTCTGTATTCTAAATATAGATTATTTGTTTCAGGATAGGCGGTTTTTATTAATACATTCAACTCGGTAAAGATAATTACGTTGTGAGAAAAATGATTTAATTAATTGAATTTAAATATTTTTCTACAAAGATTTTTGTATAATAATGAAATAATTTTTCTGTAACAAAGAAAAATTAGGGGCTTTTGTTAGCAAAAACTATCACGCAGTTGCCCGAATTTAATGATGATCTGCTGCCTAAATCCCGATTGCCTAAATCCCCTTAACGATCAATCCTCGAAATTTTGCTCTAGCTGCGGGGCACCTTTACTACCATTATTACGAAATCGGTTTCGAGTTATCCGGGTGCTTTCACAAGAAGGTGGATTTGGAAAAACTTATTTAGCCCAAGATTCAGATAAACTAAATGAATCTTGTGTGATCAAGCAATTAGCACCTAGAATTGAAGGAAACTGGCCGTTAAAGAAAGCAGTAGAGTTGTTTGAGAAAGAAGCACAACGACTACAGCAGTTAGGCGAAAACTCCCAAATTCCTAAGCTTTTAGCTTACTTTGAACAAGACAGTTGTTTATATCTGGTACAGCAATTTATCGACGGGCAAAATTTGCTCGAAGAATTAGAAGCGCGACGCGAAGGCGATATTTGGCTGCGGTGTTATAGCGAAAAAGAAATTAGAGAATTTTTGTTAAATTTATTACCAGTTCTTCATTTTGTCCACGAGCATGGAGTTGTTCATCGGGATATTAAACCCCAAAATATTATTCGTCGTATTTCCCCTCAAGAATTGAAGGGCGATTTAGTATTAATAGATTTTGGTTCTTCTAAAGAATTAAAGCCAACACTCAACTTGAAAGTCGGAACTTCTATTGGCTCCCATGGTTATTGTGCAATAGAACAAATTAGAGACGGGTTCGCTTATACTGGTAGCGATTTATTTAGCGTCGGGGCTACCTGTTTTCATTTAATGACGGGTATGTCCCCTTTTCAACTATGGACGGAACATGGTTATGGCTGGATAAATAATTGGGAAAAGTATTTAAACTATCCGATTAGCGATGAACTTGCTCATGTTATCGATAGATTGTTAAAAAAAGATATGGAGCAGCGGTACAAATCGGCTGTGGAAGTAATTGCAGATTTGAAAGAGCCGCAACAATATCCCGTAGTTTTACCTGGTTTGGTAGAGGTTTCCGAACAATTAGTACCACCAACCGAAATATTTCCCAGAAATAGATATACAAACTTAAAAAAAATATTATTAGCAACTGGAGCAATCTTAATGTTTCTGGCTGGAGAATTTTGGTATTGGAGAACCCGCGAAACCCAAATCCGCAACGATACCAATACTCAACCAAGCATTCAGCCAGCAGTTAAACGTGAGATTTTAGGACAACGCGAGTCTAATAAAAAACAAGTTGCTTTAATTAAAACATTTAACCTTGTTTACGATTCAGTTTCATCCCTGGCAATTAGCCCAGATAGCAAAACAATTTTGACAAACAGTATTTTCGGTGCAAAACTGTGGAGCTTAATAACCAAACAGGAAATATCTGTTTTTGATGCTCATAATGCAAAAGTTAATGTAGTTGCCATAGCAACAGACGGTACAAAATTTGTCACTGGTAGCGAAGATAAAACTATCAAAATATGGAATCTGGCAACAGGGCAAGAAATTCGCACGCTACAAAAACATACTTCGGGAATTCATGCTTTAGCTATCAGCCCCGATGGTAAGCTACTTGCCTCCGGTGGCGATGACAATAGTATCAAGCTGTGGAATCTTAATACTGGTGAAGAATTAGTTCGTTTCAATCGTCACAAACAAAGAATTAGTTCTCTTGCCTTTGACTCTGAAAGTCAACTGCTTGCCAGTGGTAGCTTTGACGGTACGATTAAAATTTGGGATGTAAATGCTCAAAAACTTTTGCGTACTTTAACAAAAGATTTAAGTAAAGTTTATTTTACGAACTTCATTAAAAAAACGGAAAATATAAGTAATAATTCGGTAATTGCTAGTTACAATAACGATATACGTATCTGGAATCCAATTACTGGAGATAAAATACGCACTTTTAAAGGACATTCTCAACCCATAACATCTACTGCTATAAGCTCTCAAAGAAATCTTCTTGCTTCAGGTAGTAGCGATAAAACTATTAAATTATGGAATTTGAATACTGGGGAACTTTTAATTACTTTAAGAGGACATTCAGGTAAAGTCGAGTCTCTTGCTTTTAATCGGGATGGAAATATTCTCGTAAGTTGCGCTGAGGATAGAACTATTAAGGTTTGGCAAATATCTGTTTTTTAATTGTCGAGAGAATAATAATTCCGAATAAACTCAATATAAAATACTTGTAAAGAATATGCATAACTCTTGGAAATTGATCCGAGATACTATTGAATTGATAGATAACTATATTTCTATCAAAGAATAAATTTAAGTATATCTTTTTTTAATTTGTGAAGTTGAGTTAAAAACTAAGCTTCATCAAGTATTTATTTTGTTTGTAAATATGATTAATTACATAGTAAAAATTTTAACCACTTCCTCGGTGATGCTTTTGGGCTTCATCAAAGTTTGGGGTTGGGAAGCTTCTCCTGCCACGAGCGGTATATCTTCTCGCTTGAACGAGCCAGTATCAACGCCTTGGAAAACTGCTGCCTTGGGATTTACATTAACCGGACATTCCGATTCCGTTTGGGCGATCGCCATTAGTCCGCATCAGGTTGAAGGAAGTGAAGGAAGGGTTATTGCTTCGGTTAGCGGAGATAAAACTATTAAATTATGGGATTTAGAAACAAAACAGTCAATCCGCACCCTAAAAGGGCATTCTGACTCGGTTAATACGGTTGTTTTTAGTCCAGATGGAAAAACACTGGCTTCTGCTGGTGCTGATAAAGTTATTCGGTTGTGGGATGTGGCAACAGGAAAGCAAATCCGAGTTATGAGAGGACATTCAGCCTCTGTCGGTTCAATCGCTTTTAGTCCAGATGGAAACTTTATCGTTAGTAGTAGTTGGGATCAAACTGTTATTTTGTGGAATGCAGTTACGGGAATTAGAATTCGCACTATAAGGGGAGATTGTGACGTAGTAAATGTCGTAGCAGTCAGCCCCGACGGTAAAACTTTCGCGACGGGAAATCATTTTCAAGGCACGATCGACTTATGGGATTTAGCCACAGGAACGAAAATCAAGTCTTTGACAGGTCATTTAGATGCGATAAGTTCCTTAGCATTTAGCCCTGATGGTAAAACTTTAGCAAGCGGTAGTTGGGATAAAACTATCAAGTTGTGGAATCCCCATACTGGAGCTAAGTTGCGCGTTTTAAGCGAACATTCCCATAAAATTTGGTCAATTGCGTTTAGCCCGGATGGTAAAACTTTAGCAAGCGGTAGTTGGGATAATACTATCAAGTTATGGAATCCAGAAACGGGGAAACGAATTAGTACCCTCAGAGGACATTCGCAAAGAGTTTGGTCAGTTGCGTTTAGCCCAGATGGTAAAACCCTTGCTAGCAGCAGTTTTGATAAAACGATTAAAATTTGGCAAACTTTGCACTCAAGAGGGGAATGAGGAGAGGGGGTAGAGGGGGTAGAGGGGCAAGAAAGAAGTTTTATTTAATTTCTAACTCCTAACTCCTAAGCTCTAACTCCTAACTCCTAACTCCCTCTTACCTCCTCAATGTCTCTGACGTTCGATCGCGCGTCTGGTAGGTTTAGAGCTAGTTAAAGATTTCCATGCGGCTTTTACACCTACAAAAACACTGCGCGTACCTACCTGCACGCTTTGAGCTTGCTTTTTGGCGCTATTTAGACTTTGGTCTACTTGTTTTACTACTCCAGAAGCACTTTGGACACCCTCGCTAACATCATCGGTTAAATCGGTAATTTCTAAGCCGGTTAAACGCACGGCTTCTAAAGTCGGTGGTAACTCCCGTGAAAGTGTATCAAACAACTTTTCTGCACTGCGAGCAGCAGAAGCTACTTCCTGCAAAGCTGGAATAGCAGCTACCAACAAAGCAGTTAAACTAACAGCGACTAATAAAATAGATAATCCCAGCCAAAACAGAGGTTCACTCACGCTAATATAGTCAATAGCTAACAGCATTGTGGGGAAAGTTTGGTGGGGAAATTTTCTTTACTTGTCTTCAAACTTGTCTTGAATAAATTTTCCGAAAACGGATTTAGTTTGAAAGAATTTACCCCACCGATTAAATTAGTTGTAGATTTGAAATTTCAGATTAACAATACGGTTTCATAATCGAAACAATATAGTTTAAACCATAATCTAAAATCTTAATTTTTACTTAATTCAAATCACTAATTATTTAGATGCTGGGGTAGAGAATTAGAGTCATCTTGAGTTTTTTGACGCTTTAATACTTGATTCTCTCGCATAGAAGCATCTACTCCAGCATATAAGGCTTCTCGCAGTCGATCTAAAGTATCATCCCAAGAGCGTAACGCATTTTCAGAAATACGATCTGCTTGAATTTGAGCGCTTGTTGATAAATCCTCTGCTAAATCTGGTAAAGCATCAGCAGACTTTTTCAACAATTTACGGGTTTCGCGTCCCGTGCGCGGAGCCATAAGCAACCCGGTGAACGCACCAATAGTAGCTCCTAACATCAAACCACCAATAAAATTTCCACTACGATTATTAGACATTTTATATATACCTCTTCTTAAACCCATTTTAGGTGGCTTTGAGCGGCTTGCAAGACTCTCAAAGA
>JBARZF010000977.1:0-4423 GCA_049649675.1 Rivularia sp. (in: cyanobacteria)
TACTAATTCCGACTAAAGTTGCAGCTTCTTTAAAAATATCCCTAGCTAAAATATCCCCGGAAGCGGCTTGGGCTGCCACAAATGAGCCATCAATATTCTTGTAGTTCACGTTTGCTTTCTCTAACCATTTTCTGGCAATCGCTTTACCGGATGCTTCAGCTTGCAGACACCCTGATTTGCCACAGGTACAAATTGCCCCATTGTAAACAGCAGTAGTATGACCGATTTCTCCAGCCCATCCATGTTCGCCAGTATAAATTTTTTCTTGTAAAACTAAACCACAACCAATACCCGTACTAACAGTTATATAGGCTAAAGACTGATAACCTTTACCGTTTCCAAATCTCAATTCGCCGAAAGCCGCTGCATTAGCATCGTCTTCGATATATAAGGGAACGGGGAAAACCGAGTGAAATAGCTCGCGTAAAGGAATTCCTTGCCAATAAGGACGATTTGGCCAGCATATTACTACTCCTGTAAGGCGATCGACAATTGCAGCAGTGGCTAAACCAATACCTTGTAAGCTTTTTACATTAATTTTCGCTTTGGAAAGTAAGTTCGTAATAGCATCCAAAATGAACTGAATTTCTGTCTTAGCATTTTGTAAAAGCGGTAAATCACCAGTCCATTGAGCAATAATTTCGGTTTGACAAGCAACCGCAATCCTAATACGAGTTCCCCCAGCATCTATGCCGATGACATAGTTATCTCCCTCAGTCGTCGATATCATGCGACTAACACTAATTTACTTTCTAAAGCTGCTAATAATTCACTAGGAGATTTGACAGTGCATTCGGCAAGAACAACAACCTTTTCAATTGAAACTTCTTCTCCCCATAAAGCACCAATGCCTGTGACATTTGCACTTTTAGCACACATCATATCATTGATAGAATCTCCGATGAAAACTGCATTTTCTTTTTTTGAATTAAGTCGATCTAGGGCATAAAATAATCCATCTGGATGAGGTTTGGGATTAGCAATTAATTCTGGAGTAACTACAACTGAAAAATAATCGTGTAATTCAAAATTATGGAGTATTTGTTGAGTACGTTCCCAATCTTTGCCAGTTAAAATTCCTAATTTAATCTTGTAATCGCTTAAAAAGTCTAAAATCTCTCTAATGCCAGGAAATACCTCAATCAAATCTAGTCTACTAGAACTTACTTCTCGAAAAGGCTGCCACATTGCCACTGGTAAGCCCATTTTGTTCATAATATTAGGGAAAGCATCCCCTAAATGCTGCCAGTATTCTTCTAAAGGTGGTTCTCCTTCACCTACTACTCTGTGATATGCTTCGCAAAAAGCATACTTAGTTAAATGTTCCGAATCAATTATTACTCCATCTAAATCAAAGATAAAAGTATCGAAATGAGTAGGAAAAGCTAAAATCGATGATATACCCATGAGTTTATTGGCTGCTAATTTTACTTGTCTAAACCTTGGAAAACTCTGCATTTGATGCAGATTTAATCTTGGCGATCGCTTCAACAATATCGTCTACATCAGAAGTGTCTCCCAGTAAAAGATAATGGGGTATCATGACAATCTCTTTACTTAATTGCTCTACTACAGGACAATTAATGCGGCTTTCTAAATCATCAAATTTAAAACCAGCTTTAAATCGATGGTTTTGGAAAAAGTCTACCTTATAAATAGGAGGATAAACGGTAGAACAAGGTATTCCTTCTGCATTAAGAGCTTTAACAAACTCAGAACTAGTGAGGCCATTGAAAGCCTTACTATCAAAGCGCAAGGAATAAAGATAGTAGCTGTGTTTGGTAACTCTAGGATCTCTCTTTTGGGGTGTTATTCCTACCAACTCTTGCAGACACTTATCTAAATAAACAGCATTAGCTTCTCGTGTGGCTATTTGGGCTGAGAGTCTTTGCAGTTGTACTCTTAATAAGGCTGCTTGAAATTCTGTCATTCTATAGTTAGAAGCCAAAACTTCATGGGGGAAAGAACGACTGTAGCCTAATCTGCCACAATTATTGACCAGAAATGCCTGATTCCAGGTTTCTTGATTTGGTAAGAGAATTGCCCCTCCTTCCCCCGCAGTCATTAATTTACTGCTTTGAAAACTAAAGCAAATCAAACTGTCACTTTTACCCAACCCCTGATGATTCCATTCCGCACCGTGAGCATGGGCTGCGTCTTCAATCACTGCAATCCCCCGTTCTTTAGCAATCTGATGAATGCGATCCATATCGCAGATATGTCCGCCAAAATGAACGGGAATAATGGCACGAGTACGGGGAGTAATTGCTGCAAGAATGGCATCTGCACTGATGCAGAAAGTATCGGCATCGATATCTACTGGTATAGCCAAAGCATTTTCTGAGAAAACCGCCGTCGCAGTAGAAATGAAAGTCAATCCAGGGACGATTACTTCATCTCCGATACCAATTTCTTTAGTAGCTAAAGCCAATTCTAAAGCATGAGTACCGTTAGTAACAGCCAAGGCATAATTACTATCATGGGCTGCTGCGAATTCTCCTTCAAATGCTTCGATTTCACTCCCTTCTCCTCGCCACCATTTACCACTCTCTAAGACATTAGTAAGAGCTTGAGCTTCTTGGCGATCGTGAATTGGCCAGACTGGAAAAGGCTTCTCTCTTACAGGGATTCCCCCATTGATTGCTAACTGTTTCATCTACTTCTATTCCTGACACAAAAAGCAAACACTTTCGGTAAAGCTAAAAAAATACTTATAAATACTTATTTAACTTGATAAATCCATACCTGTACCAAGAAGTTGGGATCTGCTGTAGGCAAACAGGCATACTTATCGCTAACCTCTAAGTGCCCCCATTTCCCAGCTTCTTCTAACTCGGTCATTTTCTCTTTAAATCCAGCAGTTTCATATACTTCTGGACGTATAGTAAACATAATGTATCCGCCAGGTTTTGTGATTCTAACTAATTCGTCAAAAGATTTCGCTGGGGCGTGTCCAAATGTAAAAACTCCTACTCCACTAATAGCATCAAAAGCATGATTAGGAAAGTCTAAAGTTTTGCCCATTATCTGTTGATGAAAGCCTTGATAAATATTTTTGGTTTTCGCTTGAGAGAGCATTTTTTCGTTCATATCCATAGCTTCTATATTGCGATAGCCAAGTTTGACGAAATTTTCTCCAATTAATCCCGTACCCGCTCCCACATCCAAAATTTTGCTTTCTTTGTGTATATATTTACTCAGTAATTCCACAGAAAATTGAGGACTATTATAACCACCATCAAAGTGGTCTTTTTCGTAATTTTTAGCCCAATCATTATATAAATTGAGATTTTTTTCTACATCTTGAACTTGATAGTCGCCATAGCTATCTTCGATCTGCTTCATTACACTCATGTTTTTATTCTCCAATACTAATGGACTACGATAAAGGGATAAAAATTGGTTGTTGAGTGGTTAAGGAGAGTTTCTATACCAGCCCAAACATTAGCTATTGCCTCTTTTGATGAAATACAACAGCTATATCTTTTATCATCTTAGGAATAAATTGTTTTTAATAGCTTAATTTATTTTGTATCATCTTTTGCAATTCAATCATAAACAAAATATGTTTCCAGGCTTTTTTATTATTACTTAATAATTGCCGTTTCTCTTAGTAAATAAGTAGGATAAATATAAAAGTAAGAAAAGTAAGAAAAGTAAGAAAAGTAATTTGTTATTTACGACAAAACTCCCCGACACAAAGATAATGACCTTTCCATCTATAAAAAAAGCAAGAATTCACATCAAAATAAATAAATCTAATATATTCAAACTGCTCTCACTTTCAACAATCGATTGCAATAACCCAACTCAAGCTTATTTAAAACTTTCACCACGCAATATCCACCGTTTCCTGCGTCAGTCAGACATTCAACTGTAGGATTAACTGGAGCTTCATAAGGATCGTTAATTCCCCTACAAAATCGCCAATTTTCTGCTTAACTTCTAATCGAGTTTAACGATATGGAAAGGAAAATCATTTCAACAGCACTCAAAAAAACCGCTTCTTCGCAACAATAACATATATTACGCTATTACCGAATCAATGAAATACAGATTATTGCCAAATTTATATATAGCAATCTTAAATGATTCATGAGAAATTTAGATATCCCCTGCCAGGTATAATTAAGCAATGCGTATAAGAAGCTTACTGAGGCAGACTTTATGAAATAACCCGCGAAGGCGGGTTTTGCCTGTGTAGCCGTGACTTATAGTCGCCAGGGCTGAATAAAATTTTACTTCAAACAACGATCTATAGCCTAAGTATTTTCTCATATTTAAATTCGGATTGCTATACAAATTAATACCCGATCGCGCCTTAAGGTACCTTTGGATGGTTAAATATTCTATAAGTTGAGATTTCAGATGCGAAAGGGAAAGGTAAAAAAACGTGAATTCATCTTGCAAATATATCAAACTG
>JBARZF010000978.1:0-14301 GCA_049649675.1 Rivularia sp. (in: cyanobacteria)
CTTGATAACCGAGAATTAATTTCCCAAGTCGCAGTCACCGCAGCCCAAATGCGGGATATTGAAGCGCGTATCTTTGCCGCAGGAATGCCTGTAGCTGCTTTGATGGAAAAGGTAGCGGGACTTATTAGTCATCGAATCGAAGAGATTTTGGGACAAGGAGACAAGGAGAATATTTATTCTACCCCCTCTATCCCCTCTCCCCACTCTCCCCACTCTCCCCCCTCTCCCACTCTTCGCATCGGAATCCTCGCAGGGCCAGGCCACAATGGGGGTGATGCTTTAGTGGTTGCTCGCGAGTTATATTTTCGCGGGTATGAAGTTAAGGTTTATTGTCCGATTTCCAAACTCAAGGAATTAACTTCGCAGCATTTACAATATGTCCGCAGTTTAGATATTCCTTGCCATGAATCCATTGAACAACTGCAAGATTGCGATTTTTTTATTGATGGTTTGTTTGGTTTTGGCTTGGAAAGGGATATTACTGAACCCGTTTCAAGTGCTGTTAATCAATTAAATCAATGGCATAAACCAATCTTTAGTATTGATGTTCCTTCTGGTTTACATACAGATACGGGAAAAATTCTTGGTGTAGGGGTTCGCGCTACCCATACTTTTTGCTTGGGTTTGTGGAAGTTAGGTTTACTTGAAGACCAAGCTTTAGAATATATCGGTGAAGCTGAATTAATCAATTTTGATATTCAATATGCAGATGTGCAAGCTGTATTGGGAGAATATCCCAAAATTAAACGCATCACGACAGCAACTGCACTTTCTACTCTTCCTTTACCACGTCAACAAGTAACTCACAAATACAAAGAAGGTCATTTACTGCTTGTTTGCGGTTCTCGTCGCTATTCGGGAGGCGCAATCTTAACTGGTTTGGGAGCGCGTGCCTCTGGTGTGGGAATGCTTTCTATTGCCGTACCGCAATCTCTTGCAGCCATAATGGTTTCACATTTACCCGAAGCGTTAATTATTGGCTGCCCGGAAACTGAAAGCGGCGCTATTGCTCAATTACAATTACCAGATAATACCGATTTAAATACCTTTGATGCGATCGCTTGCGGCCCCGGTATCACGTTAGATGCCAGCGGAATCTTACAAGAAATATTAGATAGTTCTAAACCTTTACTTTTAGATGCTGATGGTTTAAATATTCTCGCGAGCATGGGAACCCTGCAAACACTGCAAAAACGAACAGCATCAACTATACTTACTCCCCATCCCGGCGAATTCAAGCGGTTATTTCCAGATATCGAAAATGTTAACCTTTCGAGAATTTCAGCAGTACGAGAAGCCGCAAAATCTGGTGCAATAGTATTGTTAAAAGGTTCAAGAACTGCGATCGCGAATCCTCAAGGCTGCGTTTGGATTAATCCTCAAAGTACCCCAGCTTTAGCCCGTGGGGGTAGTGGTGATGTGTTAACTGGATTGCTCGGGGGATTAATGGCGCAAGCTGTATCCCGTAATTTATCTGTAGAAAGAATGGTGGCAACTGCTGCATGGTGGCACGGTAGGGCAGGCATCTTAGCCGCTCAAGAACGTACTCAGTTAGGGGTAGATGCTTTTACTTTGACACAATATCTGATGTCCGTTTTAACATCAGTTAAGAAATAATGATTAAGCCGAGTCGTGTTTAAAATCTATTATAATTATGAGTTACACACCATACGCGACTGAGCTAAATCGCGAATCAATGGTACGCGCGAACTAATATATGAACTCATTTCGCTAATTTGTTCGCCGCTAAGTAACTTCTTATTTTCTAATTGCTTGAGCAGCTGTCCAATTAAGTCTGTATCGTTCAAACTCAAAATCGTCTTTGTTTCGGTTTCTTCAATCACCGACCATACATAACGCATTGTAACTGCTCTTTCTCTAAGTCCCAACATAGCTTTATCATTCCAAATCTAAATTAAATATTCAATTCTTAACCCTAACCTACAGTCGATGATTAAAGAAGTTCAGCCCTGTAAAAGAATGCTTCTTATCATGCAGAGAAGGTTAAACAACCTAAAGAAAATATTAAGCCTAAAATCTAAAGAAAATGTTAAAATTTACAATACGTAACCAATTAGATGAGAATCTAGACAATAAGTTACATAAATAAATTTTTTTGAGGTCACTTACTTTAATGACCTTTAAGTTTTAAAGGAGGACAGCCTATATAAAGTCCTTGAATATATAAAAAGAAGCGTTAACTACGATTTTATGATGGTTAGCGCTTTTTATTTATAAGACTTGAGTATTGATTGTATGGGATAAATTTATTAATCTTCCAAACGCCCAAACGAAAGCCCCGCCAGAGGACAATTATCAATTACCAATTACCAATTACCAATGCGAGGCGGCCCAATCAATAAGTATATTTTCATGCATTTGTCAGCTGCAATACTAAAAATAAGAGCCTCGATAGTTGAAACTTAGGTAATTTGCAAATTTTCTGAATATTATATGACCGATATCAAGGATTTTCGAGGGTTAAATACTCTCGATAGAGGAATTACTCCAGCGCTGACGAGTTTTCTTGAAGATTTATATTACTATTATCAACCTCTTAATGAAGGAGCGGTTGCACAGAATATACCGGAGTTGGCTAAAGCGAACCCGGATTGGTTTGGAATCTGTGCGGTTGATGTGGATGGTAAGGTTTTCGATATCGGTGATACTACGCAGGATTTTAGTATACAGTCGATTTCTAAACCTTTTGTGTATGGATTGGCTTTGGAAGATTGGGGAAAGGATTACGTTCTCGAACGTATTGGTGTGGAACCGACTGGGGAACCTTTCAACTCGATTATGGAACGGGAAGAAATATGGCGACGACGTTACAACCCAATGGTAAATGCGGGTGCGATTGTCACTACCAGTTTAATCAAAGGTTCCGATGCACCTGAGCGTTACAATCGTTTGCTGGAGATGTTTCGACGCTACATTGGTAGAAATGTATCTATTGATTTGGGAGTATGTAAATCAAAGCAAACCAGCGACCATCTTAATAGGGCGATCGCCTACATGATGCTCAATTTTGGTTTAATTGAAGGCGATATAAGTGACATTATTAATCTGTATTTCCAACAGTGTTCTTTAACTATTAACTGTCACGATTTAGCCGTGATGGCAGCGACTTTAGCGAATGTTGGCTTAAACCCGATGACGGGAGAGCGAGCTGTAGATAAAAAGTATGTCCAAAATATACTCAGTATAATGTATACCTGCGGACTGTATGAATTTTCAGGTCAGTGGGCTTACAAAATTGGTTTACCGGCAAAGAGCGGTTTGTCGGGTGCAATTATCGGAGTTGTTCCCAATCGAATGGGGATAGCCGTATTTTCTCCTGCTTTGGATGAGCGTAAAAAAAGTTGGAGGGGAGTCAAAGTTTTTGAAGCACTCTCAGAAGAATTTGGACTGCATATTTTTACTACCGATAATCAAGAAATTTCTCCCAAGCAGCACAAAGTTCACTTTGCTAATTCTTCAACTCCGCAGATTCCGACTCAGCCAACCATAAAGACTCAATTTAATCTACCTTCCAAATCTTTAATTGAATTTTTACGAGAATTATATAGCAAATATCTTCCTTTGAGAGATGGAAAAGTTTATGTCAGCGAACCGGGTTTAGTAGAAATTAATCCCGATTGGTTTGCTATCTGCATCGCAACTATTGACGGACAAGTTTACACTGTAGGCAATTGGGAAGAATCATTTTTAATTCAGTCAATATCAAAAGTTTTTGCTTACGGGTTAGCACTTGAAGACAAAGGAAGAGATTACGTTTTAACTAAAGTTGATGTCGAACCAACCGGAGATGCTTATAATTCCATCATTAAAGTTGAATCCAAATCCAAACGACCTTATAACAGTATGGTTAATACCGGAGCGATCGCTACAACTAGTTTAATAGAAGGAGCAGGCCCCGGACATAGACTCAAACGAATATTAGAAATGTATCGTCGCTATATCGGACATAAAGTTTTTGTAGACACACCCATACTCGTATCCGAACAAAATAATGGCGATCGCAATTGGGCAATATCATATCTGCTGCGTAATTTTGGCATGATTTCCGGGGATATCAGTCAAACATTGAGTTTATATCTTCAGCAGTGCAGCGTAATAATTAACTGTCGAGATTTAGCATTAATGGGAGCAACTTTAGCAAATAATGGCGTAAATCCCGTAACTAAAGAACGAGCAGTTAGTTCTAACTATGTTAAAGACATTCTCAGCGTAATGCATACCTGTGGAATGTACGATTTTGCCGGAGAATGGGTATATAAAGTTGGATTTCCCGCCAAAAGTGGAGTCGGTGGTGGAATTATTGGTGTAGTTCCCAACCAAATGGGAATCGCAGTTTTTTCTCCTCCCTTAGATTCTCGCGGTAACAGCGTTCGGGGAATTAAAGTTTGCGAAGAACTTTCAAAGTATTTGGGGTTACATATTTTCGCGCAATGAATAGGAGACGAGCAATGCGTACTTTTTTAAATCCTTTCCCGGCTCTACGATTACCGAAGAAAAAACCGATGCTTGACGCAGAGTACGCAGAGGGAAGAAATAAAGAGACCATTTCGTGCCTCTACAGGGTTAGTATTCCCATTGGGATCAGTTTTATAACAAACATTTAACCTCTGAATACATTTTCCTCCGCAGAAAGAGCATTTTCTATATTCTTTATCCATCTAACTACTTAATTACGGAGAACTAAGACTGGAATTATTACATAGTTAAAGTTTGAGAGAATTATAATTACTTCAAAACATAAAAAACAACGAGAAAATTAGACGGCAGCGAATAGAAAGAACAAGGCTAACCAAAAATAGTACAAATCTTAACAAAATCAAAAAAATTTAGATAATGAGTGATAAAAGTATTACCGTTGGGAAAGTGCATTAACGAGCTTCGTAAACTATAATTAGCTCTTATTAGTTAAATGGTTACGCTGTTACTGATGTAACAAGTAGTCCCTAATGCTAAAACTTGAGGGAATATAGGGGGCGTAGTTCTCCCAGTAAATATTAATCCTTACGAATGAATTTTATAGTCGATTTAAGATTTGACTATAAAATTTAAAACTATATGGAGTGTAAAAGGAGAAAAGACATGACACAAGCAAAAGCAGGTGACAACGTAAAAGTTCACTATACGGGCAAATTGGATGACGGCACCGTTTTTGATTCCTCTGCCGAACGCGAACCTTTAGAGTTCTCCCTTGGTTCGGGAAATGTAATTCCCGGATTTGAAGAAGCGATAGTTGGTATGACTCCTGGAGAGTCAAAAACTGCAACTATTCCAGCAGATCAAGCTTACGGCCCTCGACGCGACGAACTTGCGATCGCAGTTGAGAAAGAGCAAATACCTACAGACTTATCAGTAGAAGTCGGTCAACAACTACAGATTTCTCAAAACGACGGTCAAGTAATTCCGGTTATCGTTACAGATGTTTCGGATTCCAAAGTTACCCTCGACGCAAATCATCCTCTAGCAGGACAGCAATTAACTTTTGATATTGAGTTAGTTGAAGTTAGCTGAGAAAGGTTAAAGGTCTGCATATTAGGAGTTGGGGGTTAGGAGGCGCGGAGTGAGGAGTTGAGAGTCCTTCTGAGCATCCCCTTGTTTCCCCATCTCCTTATTCCCAATTCCCCATTCCCCTTATTTATTTTAAGCTCCATTAAGACCAACGATATCTTCAAAAGCAGCTACCATAATGCAGGATGATAGAGGAATTGTGACCAATGCTCCGATTCCAAGTAAAAGGAGTCCTGCGAGATTGAGCAAAGTTAACATGATTCCAAGACCTACAAAAGAAAACCATTTTTTTGTAATTAGTTTGCGACTTGCTTCTAAAGCCGACCAAAAGCTTAACTTTTTCTCAATTACAAATAGAGATGAAAATACATAAGCAACAGCTAGGTAAATACCTGGAATTATGAAGAATAAAAAGCCGATTGCAATTAAAATATTGCCAATTAGATATACTAAAAATATTTGCATAAATTGATTGAAGCCTCTAAAAAAGTCGCTAAAATCTATAGGTCTATTTTTTGCTATCTGTAAAGCAACTATATAGAAACCAGCCGAGAAAATAGGATTTAGAACAAAATTGGCAATACTTACTATCCCATATATGTTCTCTACAGAAACAGCAAGAAAGTTAAAGAATATGGAAATTACAAATATAACTAGTAAAAATCCGATAAATCCCCCAGGATACTGCTTAAATATCTCCCAACCACGACTGAAATATTGATCAATATTTACACTGTATTCTTGATTCTTAATATGCGGTGTATTGTTACTCATAATTGTATAATTGTAGTTTTTAATTAAGAAATAACTTAATCTGAATAAAACCAGATATGGAAGTTATAAAAAATACAGTATAGTTTTTTTTACAGAAACAGTAATTACGGCAATTACGTAAATATCATAATATAGGCAGTCAAAACCGGGAATTAATAATTTTAGGTGTAAGAGGCTATATATAGTGATGAATCTATGCAGAATTAAGAAAAGTATAAATAATGAAATGTCTTACCAATAGTAGGACATTTCATCAAAAATCTGGGTTAAATTAAATTTATCATAACCGAACATACAGTTAACAGCAGTAAATAACAATTTAGAAAAAACTAATTGTTCCCCTTTTCTCCTTTCATTTTCCCATGCCTAATGCCCAATCCCCAATCCCCAAATTATTCAAAATTTATCCACATTCTCAAACTTCTTCTGACTCATAGCCCTTGCAGCTTCACCACAGGTGCGCGGAGTGGGAAAAATCTTTTCAGGATTTGCCAATCCTTTACTGTTGAAAACTTGCTTAACCCACTGCATTGTTTCTAAATCGGCATCTGAAAACATATCTGGCATATAGCATTTTTTATCCGCACCAATACCGTGTTCGCCGGAAATACTACCTCCAACTCTGACGCATAGTTTAAGAATTTCTCCACCTACTTCTTCAACTTTTTCTAATTCACCCTTAATTGAATTATCAAACAAGATTAGCGGATGCAAGTTACCGTCTCCTGCATGAAAGACATTGGCAATTTTATAACCGAATTTCTGACTTAAATTCTCAATTTCTTGTAATACATAAGGTAGCTGAGTCCGAGGAATTACCCCATCCTGCACGTAATAATCTGGACTCAAATGTCCGGCTGCTGCAAACGCGGCTTTTCTACCTTTCCATAATTTTAAACGTGTTTCGGGGTCGTTTGCAGAAGTTACATTACGCGCACCATTGTTTTTACAAATATCGATCACCCGCTTTTTATTAGCTTTCACTTCTACATCTAAACCATCGATTTCAACCAACAAAATCGCTACAGCATCGCGGGGATAACAATTCGTTGCAGTGACATCTTCCACCGCATTGATGCTCATGTTATCCATCATTTCCATACCACCAGGAATAATTCCGGCGCTGATAATATCCGAAACTGCTGCACCCGCTGCTTCCACGCTACTAAAATCTGCCAACAAGACGCAAATCGATTCGGCACTTTTGAGAATTCGCAAAGTTATTTCTGTGGCGATTCCCAACGTACCTTCCGAGCCAACAAATATTCCTGTTAAATCGTAACCGGGCATTTCTTGAACTTGTCCGCCCAAATCGACAATATCACCATTAGCCGTGACAACTTTTAATCCTAAAACGTGGTTAGTGGTAACACCGTATTTCAAACAATGTACCCCACCGGAATTTTCCGCAACGTTACCGCCGATTGAGCAAATAATTTGACTTGAAGGATCGGGAGCGTAATAAAAACCTGCACCGCTAACAGTTTGCGTTACCCAATTGTTAATTACTCCAGGCTGAACTACAACGCGCTGATTATCTAAATCGACGTTAAGTATCTGCCGCATCAAAGAAGTTACGATTAAAACGCATCCGACAGTAGGCAAAGCACCACCAGATAAACCAGTACCCGAACCCCTGGCAAGAAAAGGAACCGAATATTTGTTGCATATCTTTACAACTTCAGCAACTTGTTCCGTGGTTTTGGGCAAAACAGCCAAATCCGGGCGTTGACGATAGCTCGCTAAACCATCGCATTCATAAGTAATTAGTTCTTCGCGACGCACTATAACGCCTTTTTTACCTAAAACCGCTTCAAATTCCTTGATGATAGGTTTCCAGTTGCGTTGTTGAGATTTTTCTTGAGTAAGCATGGTTTGTTATCTGGTGTGGGATGCAGTGGTTGTATTTATGAGCCTTACTACTATTGTTACAGGAGTTTTGTTTTTCGTTGAAGTTACCTAAGTCTCAAATTTCTTAAAGTTGAGATTCCTACTTGACTCAAGCAATAGTAACTTTATTCAATTTTTTCAAATAGATATAAGTACAAATACATAAAATTTGCTATAGTTTTTATTCTTAATAACTGCGATATTTTTATGGGTAGCCTCCCAAATCATTTAATTGGCGATCGCTTTGACTAAAATGTTTCAGCTTTTACATTTAAACGATCAAAAAATGTTTTCCATCAGATATTTTTTTTTATTTTAATAAAGAATAAAAGGGAAGAAATATCCAAGTCGAAAAAACACAATTTAGCGTAGCTTTAATTTAATTCATGTTCTTAAATATTTTTTTTAAAGATAAAAAAGTTTGGTTATATTTTTGCGCTTTGTAATAAATAAAACTAATAGTTTAATGAATTATTCTCAAAAAGTTTATATATCACTTTTGCAACTTATATTAGTTAAATTTTGAATAAAATTTCGATACTACTTTGAAGTTTGCCTAAACTTTGTATAAACTAAATGAATTAACTATGTGAAGCCATATAGTATTGAAAACGCAATCAATTCTTAGTTAGGGATTTCGCGATCTACTTGAAAAATCAATAGTGCATATTTAGTGGTGATGATTGTAAGATCCTTTTTATATAGCGTCTAACAACCATATGTAAGGCTATATATTTTTATTTACTCAATATTAAATATCCCCGAGACTTAAAATGCAAGTAGAAATAATTGATAGCATTCAACAGTTTGATAAATTAGAAACGAATTGGAACAATATCTACGCTTGTGACTCTCAGGCTCAAATATTCTTATCGTGGTCTTGGTTGCGAGGATGGTTGGAAGTTGTTCCTCATGACTGGTTTATATTAGCTGTTAGAAGCAAGCCCGATCAACCTTATGTGGCTTTTTTCCCATTAGCAATGCGTTCTCTACAATGGGCTAACGTCAACGTTTACAGAGCATTGCAAACTTGCGCTCACCCCGTGGCGGACTATACAGGATTTATCTGTAATCCAGATTATGAACAGGATGCGATTAAGAATTTTGCACTGTATATTGATTCTTATTTACAGTGGGACATTTTTCACGTAAAAGATATACAAGACTCCAGATTAAATGTTTTCGTCAAACAGTTTTCTGAAAGTGACTTTCAACTTATGAGCGATCGAGGTGCGACTTGTCCCTATATTTCTCTACCCGATGAATGGGAGGAATACTTACAACACTCTATTAGTCGAAAACCTCGTAAGAACTTACGTAATTCGCTGAACAAAATAGAGAAAAATAGCGATTTCCATTTCACTAGTATTGAAGCCGATAATCTTGATAAACAAATTGAAGTTTTATTTGAACTTTGGCAAATTAAATGGGGGAAGCAGCCCGATTTAACTTTAGATACCTATCGCAGTGTTTTTCGGCAATGTGCAAAAAATAATTATTTGTGGATAGATATATTGTGGGATAAAACAACCCCAGTAGCCGCTACTGGAATGTATGTTGACAGGGATAAAAATGCTGTTTACGGACAAATGACTGGTTACAATCCCGAATATTCCAAATTATCACCGGGCAGAGTGATGATGGCTTATAGTATTCAAAAAGCCATCGAAAATGATTTTAAAAATTACGATTTACTTAGAGGAGATTTGGATTATAAAATATCATTGTTAGGAGCAGAAAAAAGGTGGAATACTGATTGCAAGATTATTCGGAAGAACTTGAGAGCAAACACAATTAGGCTGGCTCAGTATTCTAAAAAGTTATTGTCTTTATCAAGGTAGATTAATTTATACAAATCATACGGTTAAGGAGACGTAGCAATGCTACGTCTCTACAACAGTTTAGTTATTATCAAAGAACAAATGAAATACATCTTTGGCTTTATCTAACTTATTTGATGTGCTTGTTTATAATCCCTTACTCTAACGTTTTAATAGGTTATTCTCCTCAGAATGCAGTAATTCAAATTGCTTATAGTATTAATGTGTTTTTAATCGGCTTCTTTTCTTTCTTAAATTGGACTTATGCCACATATAAGCATAATTTAGTAGATAAAAATTTAGATAGGACAACTATTAAATATATCAGAATTACATCACTAATAGAACCAACAGTTGCTCTAATAACAATTGTTGTTGCATTTCTCAAACCGTCGCTGTGGGATATATCCTGGGCATCGGTAATAATTTTTTATATTCTTGCGGAAACATTGGTTAAAAAATCTGTCGATACGCAGATAACAGATGATTCAAATAATGATAATAAATCTGAAGCGATGAATTAATTTAGGAGCTATTTCAATGACAGATAATAACCAAACCCGCGAAGCCTGGAATGCCACCGCTCAAGTCTGGGATGAAAAAATGGGCGATGAAGGTAACGACTTTCATAAATATTTAGTGCGTCCAAATATAGAAAAATTATTGCAATTAAAATCGGGGCAACGGATATTAGACGTTGGTTGCGGAAACGGTTTAACTTGTCGTAGATTAGCTAGTTTAGGTGCAAAAATACTTGGAATAGACTTTGCATCAGAAATGATTAATAATGCTCATAAAAGAACAACAAAAAATCAAGAATTAATTGAATATCAGGTTTTAGACGCTACAGATGAAACGGCATTATTAAAACTTGGTGAAAACACCTTTGATGCAGCAGTTTCCGCAATGGCTTTAATGGATATGGCAGAAATTGAGCCTTTATTCCGAGCGCTGACAAAATTAATTCGTCCCGGTGGTTGTTTTATCTTTGCCGTTATGCATCCCTGCTTTAACAGTATGCATACTAGTTTGGCAGCGGAGTTAATAGAGGATGAAAAAACAATTTATACTGAATATTTCATCAAAGTTAAAGCGTATCTAAAACCTAGTCAAAAGCGCGGATTAGCATTAGAAAATCAACCGCAACCTCATACTTATTTTCATCGCCCTTTACATATTTTGTTAAATACAGCTTTCAATGCTGGTTTTGCATTAGATGGTTTAGAAGAACCTGCTTTTCCACCCGAACTTGCTGCTAAAAATATTTATATTGGTTGGTCAAAATTTAGCGAAATTCCACCTGTGATTGTTACAAGATTGCGACTTTTATAAGCAATATTGCATTTAGAAAAATACCCACCGGGGAATGCAATTCCCAGGCTAATAGCATAAGTCCATTAAAATGGACTAGTTAAATTAATATTTGTATCTAAATTTTATTGACTTACTCTACTCTCTTCCCTACTTATTACTTTTTTCTCAAATCATGTCACAACAACCAGTTATATCTGTACAAAATCTCAATCATTACTTCGGCGACAAAAATCTTCGCAAACAAGTATTATTGGATATCAACTTAAATATTCACGCTGGCGAAATCGTTATTTTAACAGGTCCTTCTGGCTCCGGAAAAACAACATTATTAACTTTAATGAGTGGCTTACGTTCCGCACAAGAAGGTAGTTTAAAGATTTTAGAACAAGAAATACGTGGAGCAAGCAAACAGCAATTAACAAAAATTAGTCAAAACATTGGTTATATTTTTCAAGCCCATAATCTGATGAGCTTCTTAACAGCCAAACAAAACGTCAAAATGTCATTGGAATTGCATGATGAATTTTTAGAGCAGAATCTTGATGCTAAAGCTACGGCAATTTTAGAACAAGTTGGTTTAGGAAATAGAGTCGATTATTATCCAGAGAAACTATCAGGAGGACAAAAACAAAGAGTGGCGGTACGCGAAGCCATGCCGAAGGCTTATCGCCCGTGCTTTATCGAGCAATCCGAAAATAGTTTTAGCCGACGAACCAACTGCAGCACTCGATAAAAAATCGGGACGGGATGTAGTAGAAATTATGTATAAATTAGCAAAAGAACAAGGCTGTACAATTTTATTAGTCACCCACGATAACCGTATTTTAGATATTGGTGACAGAATTATTTATATGGAGGATGGAAAATTGATTCGTGATGGAGTTGATGTTAGTGCGAAAGTAAGTTAATTTTTTATGGGAAATTGATAACTGGGAATAAAGACGAAAGAATATAGACTGGAAAGATTAACTAATATTCTGACTCATTTTATAATAATTTTCTAGTCCTATTTATAGGACTTGTGCTATTAGCTTGGGGTTTGCAACCCCAAGTGGTGTCGTTATTTAGAATATCTGTAAATATGAGCCTAATTCAAAACACGTCTTCATTATCAAAAGTTAAACCAGAATATCAACAACTGTTAAATGAATTAAAAACTAAAGTTCAGAATCGCTTTCACACAGATTTAATTGCTTATTACCTATTAGGAAGTATCGGACGCGGAGATGAAAAACCTAATATTTCCGATATGGATACGGAGATTATTATAAAACGTACAATTACAGATGAAGATAAAGCATGGTTAAAGAAAGTTCAAGCCGAAATCGAATCAAAATATCCTACTCTTGAGCGCCTTGATATTGATTTAATCGAAGAGAAGGAGTTTCATCAACCAGGTATAGATCAATTCAAATTTATTCTTAAAACTGATAGTGTCTTGATTTGCGGTCAAGATATTACAGCTTCATTTAAATCATTTTCACCAGGGTTAGAACTAGCTCAACTTTTAAACGATCAATACCGCGATTTACTTGAAGAACTAATAAATTATCTTCCCGAACCGGATGAAGAAGACCAAAATCATCCAGAATATATAAAAGACCATGTACGATGGATTGCTAAAAAAGCATTACGTTTAAGTCTGGGTATTATCATGGTTGATGAACCATACTATACAAGAAGTATGGAAGAAATGGCAGATAAATTTTCCGAAAAATATTCTAATTATCAACCTCAAATAGAAAAAGCTTTACTTCAATATCATCAACCGACAAATGATTTAGATCGCGCACTTGCTTTTTGTCACGAACTTAGTGAAACAATATATCAACTTGCAGACGAAAAATTAATTTAAACTAGAAAAAAGAACCGAAATAGGTGGATATTTTATGGTTGAGCAAATTTTAGTCTCTGACGATAACTTCTATATCCCAGACGCTAACAAATTAGTTACCGAAGACGATACCCCTGTGGATAACTTTGCTTCCGAAAAACAACAACGACTTTTAGTAAGCTCTCTTTACAGTTCTTTACAAAACCAAACTTTTTTAGCAGCAGCAAATGTCGGAATTTATCATATATACAAACAGCCTCCAATAGTTCCTGATGTTTTCCTCAGCTTCGATGTTCAAGTACCAGAGAATTGGTGGGAAAAACGCAATCGTTGTTATCTGCTTTGGGAGTTTGGTAAATCCCCAGAAGTTGTAATTGAAATTGTCTCGAATAAAATCGGCGATGAATTAGGAGACAAGCTGAAAACTTACGAACATATGCGAGTAAGTTATTACATAGTATACGACCCGAATCAGCAATTAGGAGAAAAACAACTCCGGATATACCAACTCTTTGGAAGACAGTACAGGGAAACTTCAGATTGGTTGGAACATATCGAATTAGGCTTAACTTTATGGGAAGGAGAATTTGAAGGAAGACAAGATACTTGGCTGCGTTGGTGCTACCAAGATGGTACCGTTTTACCAACAGGAGACGAACGCGCAGAAGATGAAAAACAGCAAAAAGAACAAGCGCTTTCTCGTGCAGAACTTTTAGCTGAAAAATTGCGTGAAATGGGTGTCAATCCAGATGATTTATAAAAATATTATTTCGTTGCAACATACTTTTTAACAGCTTCCTTCCAAACCAAATAAGCTTTACCATTCAAATGTACGCCATCTGTGGTATATTTAACATCTAATTGATCTTCGGAATCTGCTAACTTAGAAAATACATCTATATATTGATAATTGAATTCTGTTGCTAATTCCTGTAATTTAAAGTTGAATTTTATTACCTTCTGATTATCTTGCAGAAAATAAGTTAAGTTATTATTTACCGGCAGAACACTTTGAATAAATACTTCTGTTTGTGGAATTTTATTTTGAAACTCTTCTAAAATAATTTTATATTTACTCAATACTTCTTCTATTGATTTTTTTTCATTAACAAAATCATTAATCCCAACCATCAAAAAAATCTG
>JBARZF010000979.1:0-12836 GCA_049649675.1 Rivularia sp. (in: cyanobacteria)
GCTATCGCCGATATGCCATGCAGCTTCTGGTAGACAGTTGTGTTTTTCGAGCGCGATCGCAAATATTTTTTGGTTGGGTTTAGCTGCACCAGATTGGGTAGAAATGGTGATGGAACGAAAATAATCTCTTAATTCTAAAGCTTGTAAAACTGAGAAAATTCGGGAATCGAAGTTAGATAATATTCCTAATTCGATACCTTTATTTTGCCAATTTTTTAAAGCATTGAGGACATCGGGATAAACAAACCAAGGATCTCCCGTGCCAAAGTGGATGTAGACTTCGCTAAAGAAAGCCGAAAAGTCATCGAATTTGTGTAAAACACCAGCTTGTTCAAAGGTGGTTTGAGTTATGCGATGCCACCAGGCAAACTCGCGTTGTGGAATATCTTGTTCTTGTATATTAGGAAAAGCTGGGGGTGGTGAAGCTTTAAAACTTTGAAAAAAGGTTTGATTCAAAGTAGCTGGCGATATTTCCACGCCAAATTCTTGGGCAATTTGACTATAAACGTCACCAACACTACCTTGAATACCAAAGAGTGTTCCTACGGCATCTATAAAAATGACTTTCGGCTGTTTCATCCACCTATAACGATTTTAGATTTTAGATTTTGGATTTTGGATTAGGTAAAGCTCGTGGAATGATTAAGGTCAAAGGTTAAAGGTTAAAGGTTAAAGGTTAAAAGTTAATTTCTCCCCATCTGCCCCTTCGGGTAAGGCTAACGCCTCGCTGCGCTAACACCACTTCTCTCAACGGAGGGAGACGACCCACTAGAGTGGATTCACCATCTCCCCATCTCCTTGTCCCCTTTCCCCATCTCCCCATCCCCCAATCCCCCATCTACGACGAGAGTGTTTCTATAATAGGACGAGTTAGCCAGTTAAAACCAACTTTTAGTTTATGTTCTAAAGTTGGGAGACGGTAAAGATAAGCAGCACGACGGGCAACATATCCGAATGTTCCCTCCATTTTCATACCCAAACCTGTAAGAGTAGCGTTATCAACTCCCAGTGACATAAATTCACCTAAATGTTGGTAGCGGAAGGGAAGCAAAGGACGATTGGTAAGACTAGCCCAAATATTCCAACCAACATAATCGGCTTGTTGAAAAGCTGCTTGTGCAGTTATCGGTACTTGTTTTCCTTCTGCATCAAAGATTTCTGCTGAATCTCCCAAAGCGAAGATATTGGGATTATCCACTACCTGTAAACTTGATGTGGTAATAATTTTTCCTTGTTTATTATGTTTAACAGGAAGATTCTCCACCAAAGGAGTAACCTTTGTTCCTACAGTCCAAATTACTAAATCTACAGGAATTTCATCTACAACACCTTTGTATTCTAAAGAAATAGTATCGGCAGCAATAGATTCTACTTTAGTTTCCAAATCAACCCAGACACCTCGTTCATCTAAAGCTTTCTTTGCAGCTTCGCGATTAAACTCTGGAGAGTTGCGGAGAATTTCACTAGCCATTTCCACTAATCGGAAACGTCCTTTTTCCCCAAGTCTGTCAGATAATTTGCAGGCTAATTCAACACCGCTATAGCCGCCACCAACAATTGCCACTCTAATCTTTTCTTTATCGGATTCTTCAAGTCTCCGCAATTGTTCTTCTAGAGCGTATGCATCACCAAGAGTACGGAAAGCACGAGCATGAGACATAGCTCCAGGTACCATAGTTAATGGTGTTTCTCCACCCATAGCCAATACTAAACGATCGTAAGAAATTTCCGAACCATTTAGTAACTCTACTCGCTTCTCCTCAGTATCAATACCGGACACCGTTTCTTGAATGAAGCGTATGCCAGTATTTTCTAACAAATCCTGATAAAGAGGAGCAACTTCCCAACTTTCCATTTCTCCGGTAAGTAATTCATACAAAAGCGGTGAAAATAAAAAGCGGTCATTTTTGTCAATCAGAACAATTTCTGGTTTCTCGGACTCTTTCCAATCCAGTTTAACTAAGCGTAAAGCGGTGTAAAGTCCACCAAAGCCACCACCAAGGATGCAAATTCTATTTTTTTCGGTCATCGGTTTTATAGGTCAGCAAAATACGGGGAGTACT
The DNA here is from genome assembly GCA_049649675.1 of Rivularia sp. (in: cyanobacteria). GTDB lineage: Bacteria > Cyanobacteriota > Cyanobacteriia > Cyanobacteriales > Nostocaceae > Rivularia. The sequence continues at coordinate 2,064 of JBARZF010000979.1, forward strand.
ATTAGTGTAATTATTTGTGCCTGTGTTGTGCCATTAATCAGCTCTTTCGATATTCCAATGAATGTGATTTCTATAGCTTGACTCGCAACAACAGCAAAATTTTTTCTGCTTCGCGAATGTTATTTCCCTGTCTTCTGTTGGGCTGCAATTAATTTATCTATGGCTCCCAGTTAGACAGCTTCTGCATGTGGATGGGAAGTTGCCGACTACTATTAATATTCTTAGTTTTTATAATTTTAACTAGTTCCCATCCACATGCTGGGAACCAGTGAAAGAGTCTCCGGCTCTGATTAAAAATGCTGCAAGAAGTCAGATATAATCTTTTTATATCTATTTTCGCTAATTTGACTATTAAATCAAAGAATCAAAAAAAAAATATTTTGATGACGCTTTTCTGATATTATACTTTTATGTTAAATGCTTTTTTTTATAATTGAAATTCGTATGCTCATAAAAAAATAGCTAATATTCCCATTATAAAAATATTGTTGTTCTATGTTCTATATCTAATCATCTCACATAACCGACATTTTTTTTGAATAAATAAATGTATAAAATTTTTCACTTCAGTCGAATACAATATGAGTGCGATGGGCATCCCTGAGCATCAGAATTTTACTAAGTTTTTTGTAGTGCATTCAACCGAAAACCGCTATAATCCGCACTCTTAAATAAACTCTTGATCGATAATTAATAATTGATAAATGAAAACTATTTTCCATATCACTCCCCGTCAAGATTGGGAAAAAGCTAAAGCAGAAGGAATTTACCGCGCTGACTCGCTGGAAACAGAAGGGTTTATCCATTGTTCGACATCAGCACAAGTTGTAAAAGTTGCAAATTATTTCTTCAAAAATCAAACAGATTTACTGCTTCTTTTCATCGATTCGGATAAAGTAAAATCAGAAATTCGTTACGATGCCGTCACAGAAAATGAAACATTTCCCCATATTTATGGTGCTTTGAATAATGATGCGGTATTCAAAGTAATAGAATTTGAAGCTGCTGAAAACGGTTTATTTGAACTATCCTTCTACATTCAATCGGAATAACTAGATTGATTCAATATACCCAACATATGTAGAATTCTCTCTGTATTATTCATATCTCCGACAATTCTTTTTGTTGGTTTGGGTAAAACTCTAACTAAAGTAGGAGTTGCACTAACTTGATGGATTTCTGCTTGTTCGGGATGAGTTAATACATCAACAATTCTAAGAGTATAAGGGCTTCCCAAGTATTTTTCTAACAATTCATGCAGGCTTTTAAGTATATTTTCAGTGTTATGAGTATGCCCTGCAACAAACAAGCGAAGAATATAAGGTTGAGTTTGAGAGGGCATTTGTCGTGCAGTTAATAATGGTTGAGAATCAATAGGAGGTTGTTCGGATACTTCTAAACGCACAATTAAATCGTGATTTACCCATAACTGCTCAAAACTCGAACGATAAGTTGATAATACTATGCTATCGCATAATTCATCATTCCAAGGAGTTGTTTGCCAAGCTAAATTACCAGTATTAAAAACGGCATTTAACAAAGCTTGATAACGTATCACGGCTGGATAAGCCTCTGCAAAAGTTATTACTTTTTCCGTGCGTGGATCTAGCCAATGGTCAATTGTTGCGGTATATAGTGGAACTAAAAAATGAGGTGGTTCCGGTAAATCTAAAATTTCCTGTAAAGCACTGCATAAATGTGAATGCCATCTACCTTTTTTACTGGGATCGATACAGTAAATCATATCTCCCCCTGGTGTAAATAATGCAATACCTTTGAATAACTCTGGTAAAGGTGATTTATTTAAATTCAACGGCTTATTGGATTTTGGATTTTAGATTAGAACTAGTAGGAATTGCCTTACCAACCCGGAGCATGGAAACGAGGCTGACAAATGAAAAAAATAAATTTATCTTTTTCTTTTTTTATCTGTTCATGTTCCCCGTTCCCTACTACTTAAACTTATACCCTGCCTCGAAGCATCTGCGCCATCTCGTTAGGAGTCGGTGACATTTCCAATGCAATTTCTTCTGTAATCTTACCTTCTTGGTAAAGATTAAATAGAGACTGATTCATGGTAATCATGCCGTCGAAACTCGCTTGCTTCATCAACTCGCTCATTTCATCGTATTTTGAGTCTTTAATCCAATCTTTAACTGCTTCGGTGTTTATTAGAATATCGTGGAAAGCTGCACGTTTACCATCTGTCGTGCGACACAAACCTTGAGAAATAACTGCCACTAAAGATTCAGATATTGCCACTCGCATCGGATCTTGTTCTTCACCGGGGAAAAGATTCAGAATACGCTCGATGGTTTTTACCGCACTGTTGGTGTGGAGCGTTCCCATTACCAAGTGACCTGTTTGGGCTGCTTTCATCGCGGTGTTAACTGTTTCTTTATCCCGCATTTCTCCCACTAGAATCAAATCGGGATCTTCCCGCAAAGCTGCTTTCAAAGCATTGTCAAATTTGCGAGTGTGCATTCCAACTTCCCGCTGTTTAACCAAGGATTTTCTACTTTGGTGAACGAATTCAACCGGATCTTCGATGGTAATAATGTGTTTACTCATCTCCCGATTGATATAGTCAATCATCGCCGCCATTGTAGTTGATTTACCCGAACCAGTGGGACCTGTAACTAAAACCAAACCTTTGTGGTAATGGCAAATATCTCTAAATACAGGAGGTAATTTCAACTGTTCCATTGATAGTATTTTCACTGGAATCAATCGTAATACCATTGCGTAACCTTTTAGAGAATCAAAAATATTGATCCGCACGCGGGCAAAATCGAACTGAGTTGCTCCATCAAAATCTAAAGTTTCTTGAAAACGCTTAATTTCCTCTTCTGTAAGCGTTTCGCCCAACCAACTCATGAAAGTTTCTTTATCCGTTTCAGGATAATCTGTTGTGTCTATTTCTCCTCGGTTGCGGAAGCGGGGTATTTCACCTACTCCTAAGTGAATATCGGAAAACCCTTTATCATTGGCTTCCAAAATTAATTGCTTAAAAGTTGGTTGCGAACTGCCTGTAGAAGGTATATTTCGAGCCATCGGTGGCGGCGCTCCCGGACGATGAGCGGCAGGATTAGCTAAACCACGACTACCGTGAGGCATTTCTATCGTTTGTTGACTAGATTGGCGCTGAGTACTTAGTGTAGACGGTGCTGGTGGCGGTGGTGGCATCGGAGGGGCACTTGGGGCTGCACCACGATTTGCAGCAGTGTTAGTTGGCGGACGCTGTGGAGTTTGTGTCATATATATGAACGCGATCTGAAAATCAGTTTTAATGGGTTAAGGATTTGAATTAGTCAAAAGTTTTTGTAAGGGCGATCGTGCTTTTACGCTCGGTATCTGTAAAAATAAAGATAGAATCTATGCCAGAGCAGTAAAAAATATTCTGCCGATTTCCGAGAAAACAGCAGTTTTCTCGTCCGCTTACTTGTATCACTTTGATGTTTAACTAATTTATAGCAATCAGCGATATAAACAATATTTTCCCTGATATTACAATATTTAACACGCTTTCAGGATGAAATCAGTTCAGTACAAAGACTGATATTCTATATATAAAATAGCACTCTATCTTACGTGATTTTAAGATCGGAATTTTAAATATTAAAATTTATTTAAACTTTAGTGCAATTATTAAAGGAAAATAACTTTAGATAGATAAAATAAACAAATATGTAAGCCTTAAACAATATAGGATTTTTTGTATCCTCAAAAAGCTTACCAGTAATAGATAACTGACCGATAATATGTCTGTGTATCCCCATCTAGAAAACGCCCTCAAACATCACTTCGGTTATGACAGCTTTCGTTCCCCGCAACGGGAAATCATTACTGAGGCATTAGAAAATCGCGATTTACTAGTTATTATGCCCACTGGTGGGGGTAAGTCGCTGTGTTTTCAACTGCCTGCGTTAATGAAAGAAGGATTAACGGTAGTAGTTTCCCCGTTGATTGCCTTGATGCAAGATCAAGTAGATGGATTGCGAAAAAACGGAATTCCGGCAACTTTTCTTAATAGCAGCGTTAGCCCTCATAAAGTCAGGATGCGCGAGCAAGCGATTCTAGCTGGCAAAATCAAATTACTTTATGTTGCACCAGAACGTTTACTTAGCGAAAGATTTCTACCTTTACTCGATTTAGTACACCATCAAATAGGTATTTCTGCTTTCGCGATCGATGAAGCGCACTGTGTTTCTGAATGGGGACATGATTTTCGTCCAGAGTATCGACAAATGATATCGCTGCGACAGCGTTACCCCAATGTACCTATTTGGGGACTTACCGCTACCGCTACAGAAAGAGTTCGTGCCGATATCATTAAACAGTTAGGATTAAATCAACCCAGCGTTCATATTGCTTCTTTTAATCGTCAAAACCTTTATTACGAAGTTCGTCCAAAAAAGAAGAATTCTTATGCCGAACTTTTAGAACTTATCAAAGAAAATGAAGATTCGGGAATCATTTATTGTTTAACGCGCAAAAAGGTTGAAGAATTAGCTTTTAAATTGCAACACGATAATATTTCTGCTTTACCCTATCATGCTGGTTTGAGCGATATAGAACGTAGCGAAAATCAAACTAAGTTTATTCGGGATGATGCCAGGATAATAGTTGCAACTATTGCTTTTGGGATGGGAATTAATAAACCCGACGTGCGTTTTGTTGTTCACTTTGACATTTCACGAAATTTAGAAAGTTATTATCAAGAGTCGGGAAGAGCGGGTAGAGATAGTGAATTGTCGCGTTGTTTGCTGTTTTTGAGTTACAGCGATGTCAAAACTATCGAATGGCTGATCGATCAAAAAACTGACGAGCAAGAGCAAATGATTGCCAAGCACCAACTGCGTCAAATGATAGATTATGCAGAAGGTACAGACTGCCGTCGCGCAATTCAATTAAGTTATTTTGGAGAAAGATTTGTAGGTAATTGTGGTAATTGCGATAACTGTTGCAATCCCAAACCAGTTGAAGATTGGACGATTGAAGCAATGAAATTTTTGTCTTGCGTGGCACGTTGCAAACAAAGATTTGGCATGAAACACGTTATAGATATCTTGCAAGGAAGAAAAACTCAAAAAATTCTCAGCAAACAACACGATAAACTTTCTACTTACGGTATTGGTAAAGATAGAACCCTTGATGAATGGCGAACGTTAGCACGTTCTTTATTGCACCAAGGTTTACTCGAACAAACTACCGATGGTTATGGGGTATTAAAACTCAATTCCTTTAGTTGGGAGGTTATGAAGAAACAGCGTTCGGTTTCGATTGTTGTTCCTCCTAAAGAAAAAACTGTTGGCAAAGAGCGAAGCGAGAAAGCAGAACAAGCAGATGTACTATTTCAAAAATTGCGCGAACTTCGTAAACAGCTTGCTGATACTCAATCCGTTCCACCTTACGTAATTTTCGGTGATTCAACTTTAAGACTAATGACGCAGATAAAGCCGAAAACCAAAGATGAATTCAGCAAACTAGCAGGAGTTGGTAGCCACAAACTTACTCAATATGGCGATAAATTTATTAAAGTAATCAAAGCTTATTCAGAAGAAAACGATTCGCAAAAACAAAAATCTAATTCTTCTAGTGGAGATATTTCATACACTGAATTACAAACCTTTGAGTTGCATAAAGAAGGATTGAGTATCAAAGAAATTGCTCAACAGCGCAATCTTCGTTCCACTACAGTTACTCGTCATCTTTCCGATTTAATTGAAAAAAATAAACCTGTCGATTTGAATTTATTAGTCACAGTTGAAAAGCAGAAAAAAATTATTCAGGTACTCGATACGTTAGGAGATATTCCTTTGACACCCATCAAAGAGTATTTGGGTGAGAGTTATAGCTTTGATGAAATCCGTTTGGTTAGAGGTAAGTGGAGAAAACAATCAAATAAGTCTGGGAAGAAATAGTTGGGGATTGGGCATGGGGAATTGGGGATTGGAAACTGGGAAGATTGAAAATAAATTTTTTAGTCTTTTCTAAGGGTTTCTTTTTATGAAAGCATGATTTTTCGTTGTGCTATGAGCAATAAACCAGGTTTCTAAAGGCTGGTTGAAAATAATGCAAAATGTGAATTTGAATCAATTCTTGCTATTGAACTGGAGAGCCATGATACATAAAGACTTTAGATAATACTTAGATATTTAAGTAGTATTTATTATGAGCATGAATACTCATTTATCAAGGTTTGATGACAAAAAAGTCTTTTTGATGTCTTGCCAAAGCCCCGCGAGACCCATTTATCAAGAAAACCTGACATTAAGATCCCCGAATAGCCTATAAATTCGTAAATGAGACAAAAAAGTCTGGTTAACCCCCTTGATCCCTACCAAGGAATTAAAGTTAATATGAATCACAAGTAAAGTAATTCTTCTGTTGTTATAAATTCTTATCAATGACATTAGAAAAACTTTTACTTCGCGTCAAAATTGTTAGAGCAGATATATATAAAAGGTAGTGGTTAACAATTTTAGTTTTCGTTGGAAAAAAGAATGTTAAACCTTGAACCCTATATCCAAACGGTAATATTCCTTGTGGAAATAGAACCAATTGAAAATTGAATATTTGGTAAAAACCTAACAATTCGATTAAAAAAGATTTGGGGTAGATGTAATTAGACCGACCTCTCCTTAAACAAAAGAAATTTCTTCATTAAAATTTAGGAGGTCTTTACTCATGGCGAAAGAACGCCCACCGTTAGAAGAAATGACATTGCGGCAATTACGTAAAGTTGCCAGCGAATATAGCATATCTCGCTATAGCCGAATGCGTAAATCTCAGTTACTCGCAGCAGTTCAGGAAGCAGAAAGTAAGAAATTATCCAGACAGGCAGAACGTTCATTGGAGGCACAGGAAACAGTGGAAGCAGCAAAATTCGAGTTGGGACAAGAAGATAAAACTGGTGGTAATCTCGCTTCGGTTGACGAGGAGCTTGCCGATTTACCTAGTGGTTATGGTGAGAGTCGTGTTGTACTAATGCCTCGCGATCCACAATGGGCTTATGCTTATTGGGATATTTCCAACGAGCATAAAGAAGATTTACGCAAACAAGGCGGACAACAATTAGCACTAAGAATTTATGATGTCACCGACATCAATTTAGAAAATCAAAGTGCCCACAATCTTCAAGAATATCCCTGTGATGAAATGGCACGGGAATGGTATTTACCAATTCCTGTTAGCGATCGCGATTATGTAATTGATATCGGTTATCGTTGCGCTGACGGCCGTTGGTTGACATTGGCTCGCAGTGCTAGAGTACACGTTCCTCCGGTGTATCCTTCAGACTGGATTGAAGATGTCTTTATTACAGTTGACTTTGAAGAAGATTTACGCGGTGAAACTAAGTACGAATTAATGCCACCTGCTAAGAAAATCCCAGAAACCGCCGCAGCAGCAGGCAACGGTAATGGTAATCCTATTTACGAACAAATCTTTGGCATGGCAGAATCCGCAGAAGCAATGCGGGTAGCTGGTTCTATCTTCGGTTCTCAACATCAAGTTCCTGGTTCGATGTCTCCAGAGCAAGCTATTAGTTCCTACGTTTTCCCATCTGGCGTAGGTATGTGGGCGCTTCCTACGGCATCGGGTGTAAATATGTCTGGTGTTGGTATGGGTGCATCTCAGCCTCCAGAACGTCCACGCAAGTTCTGGTTGATTGCTGACGCTGAGTTGATTGTTTACGGTGCAACCGAACCAGATGCTACCGTTACAATTGGCGATCGCGAAATCCAACTCAATCCCGACGGTACATTCCGCTTCCAAATGTCCTTCCAAGATGGTTTGATTGATTATCCAATTAAAGCAGTTGCAGTTGACGGCGAACAAACCCGCTCGATTCAGATGAAGTTTAATCGTGAAACTCCATCACGCAATACTAATACTAAGGATGAAGCTGTTTTAGAATGGTTTGCTTAATTTAAGATTCCGAGGAATAAAGTTTTAGATTAAGTTCAAATTAATATCAAATATCTCCCTGCAAAATTATTTCTGCGGGGAGTTTTTTTATGTTGGATAAAATGCAGCGATTAAGGACAATAAATAGTTATCTTAGATAAAGTTTTAATTAATGGTGGTTAAGCGTACTGAATCGAAAACTCTTCCTGAGAGACATTTATCTCCTAGGTAAGGTGAGAAGAGAAGTCATTATCGCTTCTGTGTTTTCTTTGGTAAGAACATAGGAGATGCCCGTTCACCTGTTAGGGTGCAAATAATATTTTATTCGTTAATTGTCAAGTTATGTTCAACAAAAATTTGTTCGGCTTAATATTAATAGCTGCCGGTGTCTTTTTTTTCCGTTCTTATAATCAAAGTAATGATAGTTTGCCATTAGCCCAGAAGCCATCAATAATTACGCAAGCAGAAGAAAATAGAAAGGAATTGAATATACCAGAGAAAAAAGTCAAAGAATCTTCGGTTAATTGTCCGGGGAAAGATAGAAACTTTAGCATTGAATTTTTCAAAACCAATAATTTAGGTGAAAAATTTGATAGAGGAATTAATCATGTAATTATTTTTAATCCTAAATCAGAAGAATTAGATTTTAAGGTAAATGTAGGTTTAGATCATAAAATTTACGCAAAAAACGAAAACGGTAAATTACGTAAAGAATACGTTCCCAAACTATTTCGCGAAATAATTGGTGACGATAATGCTTTATTGAATGGGAAAAAACCGATCGCCGCAATTAATGCAGATTATATTGATGTAGATGATAAACCTCAAGGTTTGAATATTTCACGAGGAATTAGCTATTCGGGAGATTTTAGGAATAAGCGTTCTTCTTTTGGGGTATCTGGGGGTAAAGCTTCTCAACGTCAAGCGACTATTGGAAGGGGTAGAAGAAATCGCGATCTTTTAAATTACAACATAGTCGGAGGTAACGGTAGATTTTATCGTAACGGCGAATTCAAAGATATTTGTGAAGCTTTAGGAGAATTCGCTTGTAAAAAAGCCATAAATCGTTCGATGGCTGCTGTTACCGATAAAGGTTATGTAATTTTATTAGTAAATGACAATAGAGCGAATTCCGATATTCAAACAACTGAAGTTAACCGAGAACTATTACCAGATATGTTTGACGATGTTTTAGAAGGTATTGCTGGGAATAACTGTTTAGGTAAAATTCAAGAAGGAATATTATTTGATGGAGGAGAATCTCCTGGATTATTTTACGATAATAAAACCTATGTAGAAAATTTCGGCGCAATTGGTTCGGTATTTTTAATTTATAAAAAATAATAAATTCGGCATGACTGGTTCCTAGCCTCCGGGCTGGGAACCCGTATCTGAAGGCAGAGCCTTCAGGGAATTTATAGAAGGTAGAACCTTTTGAAATCCATTCCCAGTCAGAGTCTGGGAACGAGACTTAACTCCTAACTACTAACTTCTAACTCTCCATCAATCATCAAGGCATAAGTCTTAGGGAAGATAAAGCATGATACCCCTAAGCGGTAGGCTGGAGTAATAGCTCAAATGCCTAAATATGACACACGATGAAATTGCCGATACGCTTGCGGATTTATTTGGTACATCTGCGATAAAAGTCCTTGCACCAGGTTCTTGGCAGGTTGAAACTCCTACTTTTCGGTTGTTAACACTACTTAGCGAAGACCAAACTTGGTTGCGAGTTTTGTTACCGATTATGCCAGCACAGCAAGCACAACCGTTTTTACAACAGTTTTTTGACGCTAATTTTGATGATACTCAACAAGTACGCTACGCATTGCATCAAGATGTTTTGTGGGGAGTATTTCAGCACAGTTGCGCTAGCTTAGTTGTAGAAGATTTACGCGATGCGATCGCCAGATTAATTTCTCTCTACGAAGTGGGCGTGAATGATGCTTTTAGTCGCTTAACTGAAACTAAGATTAAGGAAATTGTTCAAGCTTCTAAACAGCAAGGAAAATCTTTAGAAGCGACAATGCAAAATCTTGAGCGTTTTTATGCTGAAGGTTTGATGGGTGAAATGGATCAAAGTCCCGAAGCGCGAGAACGAGTTTTAACCGCTTGGCGAGGACAATTAGAAAGATTGTGGAACGAGCAGTAAACAGTGAACAGTTAACAGTAAACAGTGAACAGTGAGCAGTGAACAATTATATAATTTTTAAACGCTCGTTTTTTACGATAACTGATAACTGATAACTGATAACTGATAACTGATAACTGATAACTGATAACTGATAACTGATAACTGATAACTGATAACTGATAACTGATAACTGATTATGAATGTTGTTGAAATTTTAAAGGAAGATTATCAACGTTTTCCTAAGAATCAAACTTATAGTATTTACGCGGAAGATGTTTATTTTAAAGATCCCATGAATGAGTTTAATGGGGTTGGACGCTATAAGTTGATGATTAAGTTTATTGAAACTTTTTTCATTAATCCGAAGATGGATGTACATGATATCCGCAAGGAAGGCGATAGGATTAAAACCGAATGGACTCTTAATTGGAATACACCTGTACCTTGGAAACCGCGAATTTCTATCCCTGGATGGAGTCAATTAGGAGTGAATTCTGATGGGTTAATAATTTCTCATGTGGATTACTGGAAATGTTCGCGATTGGATGTACTTAAACAGCATTTCTCCTTCTCAAAAAGTACATAATGTATTTATCTATGTAAATAAATGTAAAAGCTTCTCAGGAAATAAAGATTATTCATGCGCGTAATTTTAATGACAGGTAAAGGTGGTGTGGGCAAAACTTCGGTTGCTGCTGCTACTGGACTGCGTTGTGCTGAATTAGGCT
>JBARZF010000980.1:0-4347 GCA_049649675.1 Rivularia sp. (in: cyanobacteria)
CCATTATACCCTATTTTTGTTAAATGCAACAACTTTTCATAATCTTTACTGCTTGCCCATCTGTCAATTTCTCTAGCACGCAGTACTGGTACGGGATGGGTTAATTGTGCGGTTCTTGCTGTTTTGACCATTTCTCCCAGTTCATTTTTACTTATATCATCGTAAGCGCGGGCTTGTTCGATAAATGCATCAAGGTTGAGTTGCGGAGCAATAGTAGGTGAACCTCCCGCCAATTTCATCAACACCGACATAACTACTTTGGGATCTTGGGTTGCTAACAACGCAGCGCGATCGCAAGTAAATTCCGCGCAACGAACCCATTCTAAAAGCTGTGCTTGAATTGCTTGTGCCAAAACTGCACCAACGTTAGGTAAAGCTGTGGCAGCTAATATCAATATATTTACTGGAGTTAGATAAACGCTATGGTCGCATTTGAGGTGTCCTAACTCATGAGCGATCACTGCTTGAGTTTCTTCTGGTGTGAGCATATCAATTAAGGAAGTATGCAGCACCACGAAAGGTTGCTTACCTCGCATCGCAAAGGTGTAAGCATTGGGAGCGGGATGTTGTTTAATGTAGAGTTGGGGAGGCTCAATATCAAGTATCTTACAGGCTTCTAGCAAAAGTTCGTTTAAGCGTGGTAACTGTTTGTCACTGACTAAAACGCTAGAGGCAATATTTTCGACATAAAAAACTTGTTCTGCCAATGGGCCTAAGAGATTCCTTACCATCATATCCAAACCTGGAATCTGCTTCAGCGCGGTTGTTGCCTCTTTATCGAGGGGATGACGGAAATTATCCGCTTTAAGACCGATTAATTGGGATTTTGCAATTGAGGACATGGGGTGTTGCAAGCTCTATAGAAAGGAAACAGTTCGTTGTGGGGCTAGTCATACAACCCCTCAAAAATAGTATAACTACAACTGAGGTAGACGAACTGCCCCGCCTACCTTACTTGTAATTATGAGTTATGAGTTATAAATTCAAAACTCCCAATCTATTAGTTATTATCAACACCAACTTAAGTAATTAACTTGAAATAGAAGCGGTACCATTACTGGTTTCAGCGGAATTTTTTGCTTCTATTGCCGATGCATTTGCCTCGATGTTTTCTACACGCTCGATTTTTGCTCCTAGTTTCTGCAATTTTAAATCGAGTCTATCGTAACCACGGTCAAGGTAATTCAATCCCTTGATTGTAGTTTCACCGCTTGCTGCTAAAGCGGCCACTACCATAGCAGCAGCAGCGCGTAAGTCAGTACCTTCAACGGGTGCGCCAGATAGTTTCGATACTCCTCGAACAAAAGCAGAGTTGCCTTTGACGCGAATATCTGCTCCCAAGCGATTCAACTCAGAAGCGTGACGCAGACGATTTTCAAATACGGTTTCATTGATGATGCTATCGCCCGAAGCTACTGCTAGCAAAGACATAAACGGCGCTTGCATATCGGTAGGGAAACCTGGATGAGGCATAGTATCAATGTCTGTTGCCTTTAAAATTTGCGCCGGTTTGATACGCAAAGAGTTAGCGGTTTCTTCAATTACAGGAACTCCGATTTCCTCCAATTTGGCAATCACCGGCATTAAATGCTCTGGCATCACGGGTGACAATATTAATTCCGAACGAGTGATTGCTCCTGCAAGTAAAAATGTACCAGCTTCGATGCGATCGGGAATTACGTTGTAATCGGTAGAATGTAATTGAGGAACGCCTTTAATGACAATTTTACTGGTTCCGGCTCCTTCAATTTTTGCACCCATCGAAATACAGAAGTTCGCCAAATCAACAACTTCTGGTTCTCGTGCGGCATTTTCAATAGTTGTTTCGCCGTCTGCTAAAGTCGCAGCCATCATTAATGTTTCGGTGGCTCCAACACTGGGAAGATCCAGGTAAATTTTGGCACCTTTAAGTCGGCCACTGCCATCGGTAACGCGAGCGTTACAAATACCATGTTCGATTTGAACTTCGGCTCCCATTGCTTGCAAACCCCGGACGTGAAGATCCACAGGTCTTGCGCCAATTGCACAACCGCCGGGTAAAGGCATTTGTGCTTCTCCTAATCTTGCTAGAAGAGGACCGATAGCAAAGAAACTCGCTCTTAACTGAGTGACTAGTTCGTAAGGAGCTTTAGAAGTAGTAATTTCAGTAGCGTCAATGTCTATAATGTTGCCATTACGTGACAAGCGCATACCTAAAGCTGACAAAACTTCACCCATCCGCGATACGTCTGCTAATAAGGGAACGTTGCGGATGCGACAATCTCCCGAACACAACAAAGCTCCAGCCATTAACACTAAAGCAGAATTTTTCGCTCCGCTGATAGTTACATGGCCATCGATTCTGTGCCCACCCCAAACTTTTAAGACTGAGGAGTCTGCTTGAGGAGATAAATTCGTGTCTGGTAAACCGTTAGAAGTATTAATAATTCTATCCTCCATATAGTAAATAATGGATTTTATAAAGGAAGGAAGTTGGTTTTGATTCTACAGTAAAGAATCCATTTGTCTACATATCCGCGATACATATACTCAGTTATCAGTGAACAGTGAGCAGTTATCAGTGACCAGTGAACAGTGAGCAGTGAACAGTGACCAGTTATCAGTGACCAGTTATCAGTGACCAGTGTTCGCGTCGGGTAATAAATTGTTAGTTATAAATTTTTCATGTTTTTTAAAAATAAATTATTAACTTGACAGAAGTAAATAATTAAGTAAAAATAAAGAATTGTCAATAAAATTGCGGAACTGGCGGAATTGGTAGACGCGCTAGATTCAGGTTCTAGTGCCCCACAAGGCTTCCGGGTTCAAGTCCCGGGTTCCGCATTCCTTTAAGTCTGACTTCTTGAAAATCAAGTATTCTCCGATATATTTGAGTCTCGGACAGTTTCTACAACATCGGAAATGATAACAGAACGCTGCCGGGAAAATCTAAAATGGTGCTGACTAGTTTACAAAATCCTTTGGTAAAACAAATTCGCAAGCTCCACTCTAACAAAGAGAGGCACAAACAGGAATTGTTTTTGTTGGAAGGTACGCATTTATTGGAAGAAGCTTGTGCTACGAATTATCCCTTGGATAGTTTATGTTGTACTTCACAGTGGCAAGCTGGGCACGAAGAACTTTGGCAGCTAGCTGTTCAAAAGTGCGATCGCGCTCTTGTTGTCAGTGAAGATGTAATCAAAGCGCTAGCTACCACGGTGCAACCGGATGGTGTAGTGGCAACGGCTAAACGCGGGCATACTACCGAATTACCGTTTAGCGGCTTGCAGATAGCTTTAGAAACCGTGCAAGATCCTGGTAATCTAGGAACTATAATCCGTACAGCAGCGGCGGCTGGCGCGTCGGGTTTGTGGTTAAGTAAAAATAGTGTAGATTTAGACAATCCGAAGGTTTTACGTGCTAGTGCCGGACAATGGTTTCGTTTACCGATGCAAATAAGTGAAAATTTACAAGCAACTGTTACCAGTGCGAAACAAGCGGGTATGCAAGTAGTTGCAACTTTACCGGGTGCAAATCTAACTTATTGGCAGATAGATTGGCAAAAACCAAGTTTAATTTTATTAGGTAATGAAGGTGCTGGTTTATCGACTGAGTTAGCACAAATGGCAGATTTCAATGCGAAAATTCCGCTTCAACCAGGGGTAGAGTCTTTGAATGTGGCTATTACGGCAGCTTTGATACTATACGAAGCGCAACGTCAGAAAAGTTCTACTTAGGAATTGTCACTGTTGGCAGGTAAAAATATTCCAGTTGTCTTTAAAATTCGCCGTCTTAATATGCGAACGAGCGCGAGCTATCAAGTCAGAAGGTTGTAGCTTTTATGACTTAATTATCTTTATTTTTACTTTCAAAATATTGCTCTATATCCGCTACCGCATCTTCCCACTCAGCTAAGTCAAATTTCGATGATTCTTCAGAAAAAGCCTTTAGTTGCGTATTCGCAACTTCTAATTCTTTTTCTAGTTCTTTTTCTAGTTCTTTTAATTCTTTTTCTAATTCTTTTTCTAGTTCTTTTGCTGGTTGAAAGTCAGTTTGATTTTCTTCTAACAGATGTTGCAACTGATCGAGGGATTTTTGGAAATCTTCTTCTGCACTGCTACGCTGTGGTTGTTCGTTATGCTCCATAATATCTGGTTTGGCTTTAATCCCTTGCCTTATATTTATAAGTTATTTATAAGTGAACTACCCACACTCCTCAACTCACGCGCAATTCATCTCAACACCTCCTCCCGAAAGGGGAGGTGTAAGCCTTCTTGCTGAAATAGGTAAATTTATATTCCAAGTATAAAGATACAGTAAGCTGATACACTTAATTATACATACATATTTCCATGAGTATTTATGCTT
>JBARZF010000981.1:0-8957 GCA_049649675.1 Rivularia sp. (in: cyanobacteria)
TTAAACTTTATTAACAAAAACGTTACTTAACTTATAAATTGCCTCTCAAATCATCATAAAATCCCCAATTGTTAGAAAAATTAACCGTTAAATCAACTTCTATTAACTTATCTGTTTCATAACTACTTATTTTGGGACAATTGAGAACGTTGATAAATTAAAGCATTTATAGTCCAATCTTTGGACAACTTTATTTTCTATAAAAAGGAGAACACAAAAATGAAATTAGCTTACTGGATGTATGCTGGCCCCGCTCACATTGGGACTTTGCGGGTTGCCACTTCTTTTAAGAACGTTCACGCCATTATGCACGCACCGATTGGCGATGATTATTTTAATGTAATGCGATCGATGTTGGAACGCGAACGGAATTTTACTCCGGTGACAACTAGTGTTGTTGACCGAAACGTTCTTGCTCGCGGTTCTCAAGAAAAGGTAGTCGATAACATTACCCGCAAAGACACTGAGGAACATCCCGATTTAATCGTATTGACTCCGACTTGCACTTCCAGCATTCTTCAAGAAGATTTAGAGAATTTTGTGGAAAGAGCGCAAATGGATGCTAAATGCGATGTGATGCTGGCTGATGTTAATCACTATCGCGTCAACGAGTTGGAAGCCGCTGACAGAACTTTGCATCAAGTTGTCAAATACTACATTGAAAAAGCACGTAAAAAAGGCGAACTTCCAGAGGGTAAGACTGAAAAACCTTCTGTAAATATTATCGGTGTTTCAACTCTCGGTTTTCATAACCTGCACGATTGTACCGAGTTGAAAAAATTGATGAACGATTTGGGTGTTGAAGTTAACGCTGTAATCCCCGAAGGTGCTTCAGTTCACGAGTTGAAGAATTTACCCCGCGCTTGGTTTAACTTAGTGCCTTACCGCGAACTTGGGATGATGGCAGCCAAGTATTTAGAAGCCGAATTTGGAACGCCTTACGTTGATATTGCTCCGATGGGTGTAGTAGAAACTGCTCGCTGTATCCGTAAAATTCAGCAGGTAATTAATCAACAAGGTGCAGAAGTAAATTACGAAGAATTCATCAACGAGCAAACCCTGCACGTATCTCAAGCTGCATGGTTCTCTCGTTCGATTGACTGTCAGAACTTGACGGGGAAAAAAGCGGTTGTATTTGGCGACAACACCCACGCAGCCGCAATTACCAAAATTTTAGCGCGGGAAATGGGAATTCACGTAGTTTGGGCTGGAACATATTGTAAATACGATGCAGACTGGTTCCGCGAGCAGGTTAGCGAATACTGCGACGAAGTACTGATTACCAACGATCATGGTGAAATTGGAGATGCGATCGCCAGAGTTGAACCTTCAGCAATTTTCGGTACGCAAATGGAGCGTCACGTAGGTAAACGCTTGAATATTCCTTGCGGTGTAATAGCTGCACCAATTCACATTCAGAATTTTCCTATCGGTTATAAACCTTTCATGGGTTATGAAGGAACCAATCAAATCGCCGACTTAGTGTACAATTCCTTCACCTTGGGAATGGAAGATCACCTATTAGAAATCTTCGGTGGACACGATACCAAAGAAGTAATTACCAAAGGAATTTCTGCTGATTCTGACTTAGGTTGGACAAAAGAAGGATTAGCAGAATTGAACAAAATTCCTGGATTTGTACGCGGTAAAGTCAAGCGAAACACCGAAAAGTTTGCAAGAGAAAAAGGTGTTAAAGATATCAACGTTGAGGTGTTATACGCTGCGAAAGAATCAGTTGGTGCTTAATTAATTGGATTTGTAAATATAGCAATTTTAAATCCTAACTGAAGATTCAGAAACCCGGTTTTTTGAAAAAACCGGGTTTCTAGGGCTTTGTTTGATTCAAAGTCTCTCGTTATTTTGTGACGGGAGGCTTTTATTATATATAGGAAGAAAAACGATCGGGGATAAAGTTGAATAGTGACTCAACAGCCAGATAATGAACTACAGAAAATAGCTTTAATCAAGGAACTACAGGAAGCTGGTATCAAGCATACTCCGGAACAAATTGTACGGATTGCAAAACAAGAGAATGGGAAAATCATATTTTTAGAAGAAGGTAATACTCAAGCTGGATTACAACATATACTAGAGCAACATTCCAAGGAGTTTGCTGATTTAGGAATTGCAGTAGAAGAGATTCCAGACGTTATAATTACAGCAGTTACTCAAGGTAAAATTCTTGGTTATCAAGGCAGAAAGAAAACTCGCGTCATTTATGAAGTTAGCTTCAACGAAAGAATTTACTATATAGCGGTGACTGTCAGCAAAAATGGTTATATAGTTGGTGCAAATCCTAGAACTTCTCCGTAATTAGGTTTAGCAATTATGAAAGAAACAATCAAACTTATGGCTGATTATGGATGCTATCCATTGTGGTGGGTTAATTCTGAAAAAATAGGTGATATCGATCCAGAAACACTACCGCTTAGTCAAGAAACTATAAATCGTTTGGAAAAATGGGCAGATATGTACGATGCAAAATTAAATGAAGATGAACCTGGTTTATCTAGTTTTTCAACTAACGAAGAACAAGACAATTTTGAAGAAGAAGGAATTTCTTTGTGGAAACAGCTTAAACAAGAATTAGCATCTACCTATGAAGTTGTTTATTTTAGCGAAAAGTTACGTAAAATAATAGCAAATCCTAGTGAATTTAAAGTTTTACATTAAAGAAAAACATAAGAAAACAATATTTTTATAATTGTTTCTTCAGTCCTCTTAAGAGGACTTTTGCTGTGAGACAGGGAATAAGATTCCCTGATGGATTTATATAAAAATCAACGAATCGCCACATAAACCCCCGTAAAACTCCCCGCTTTCACCCCATCCGTTAAAACATCAACATTCAACTCAATCCTACTTTTTGATTTCCTCTCCAACATATTGATAAACTTCTGCCAAACTTCCAACTCCGGAAACCGACAAAAAGCAATAAAATCACCATCAATCGGCTGAAGATATTCTATAGAATTACGCTGAATAACAATTCGAGAAGACAATGATAAAGCCTGCAAATTAGCATGAACTAAAGTCCATCCCGAAAGAATTGCTAAAGCTGAAACGCTACCACCAAAAACTGTAGAGCGATGATTTATATTTGGTTGTAATGGAGCTTTTAACGAAATACCATTTTCATCAACTTGCTTAACTCGAACTTCCATACTTTTAGATAGCGGAATATGTTCGTGAAGGTAGCTTTCAACTTCTGAAATATTAGGAAGCATAATTTTATTTTAATTTACTTTAATACAGCAACTCAAGCCCACCTGCGTGGGCTTTGTAATTGTAGCCCCACTCTTCTAGAGTGAGGGCGTTTTCGTTTCAAATACAATATTTACGTTGCCTAATCGCTAACTTTGCTATCCTATTAAAGCAAGTATTCTCGTATTTCCAAATACATTAACCCGTACACATATATTAATTGAAATTCATGTCCAACTACACGAATAAACTAATTCAAGGCTGGAAAGAACAAGTAAGTCCCCGATTATCTCCCTTACTATCATTATTATGGGTTGGAGGATTTGCGATCGCAGCTTTTTGCGTGTGGGGATTTTTCCAAATTGAAGAAAGAGTCTTTGCAGAACAAACTACAGAGCTTGATGCGGCAATTTTGCAAAGCATTTACCAGCAACATACTCCTTTATTAAATCAAATAATGACGGGAATCACATTTCTTGGAAATGGTTCAACCTTGATTTATCTAAGTTGTATTGTAGGGATATTTTTATTAATCAGTAGAAAATTTGTCAGCGCTTTTACCTTAATTATCGTAACTTCTGGGGGTATCGGTTTAAATATATGGCTTAAAAATATATTTGCAAGAGTGCGCCCAGCTTTATGGGAAAGAATTGTAGATGCGACTTCATATAGTTTTCCCAGCGGACACGCTATGGTTTCCTTAGTTGTATATGGTTTTATCGGTTATTTATTAATAGCTAACTTTCGTTCTTGGAGCAGTTTAATTTTTATTTTGACAAGCATTATAATTTTAGCAATTGGCTTCAGTCGTCTTTATTTAGGAGTTCACTGGCCAACTGATATAATTGCTGGATATGCTGCTGGATTAGTATGGTTAATTAGCTGCATTCTTAGTACAGAAATTTTACAGTTTTTGTTGCGTAGAGAGAGTCAAGAAACTGTTAGCGATTAATTAATAAATTATAAGTAGTGCGAGCATCTTGCTCGCTAATATTCGTGATTAATCAATAAATTACAAGTAGTGCGAGCATCTTGCTCGCTGGTTTTACCAATCAATAAATTACAAGTAGTGCGAGCATCGTGCTTATTGACTTAGACTAGCGAGCAAGATGCTCGCACTACTATTTTAACTATTAATTGAGCATCATTTTTCACAAATGACTTTTAATAATTGTTATTAAAAAAAATTCTGATATGGGCATACCACCCCGCCAGAATCTAATTTATATTTAACTAACTAATAACTTCTATTATAAAAACTTTTTTAACCAATTAGCACAAGCAAGTCCAATAACTACGCTCAACCACTCATATCATATAAAGATACTATTTGAAGGAAGAAATATAAAAATTATTTACTTGATACTTGTACTGATAAATATAAAAATAAATGCTCATAAAGATTACAATACAAACCTATTAGTTGTACAGAAGAAAGGGAAAAATCAATATAATTTGATGAAACCGATGTATTGACGATAACTAGATAATAATAAGCACATTAAAAACCTTGAAAACCCTTATATAAAAACCGACGAGCGCATGGTAAATTTTTCAAATCCATTGTCTGCACTTTCCGCCCTACATAATGCATTTGCACTATTTAAATCCAGAGCATCTTGAAGAATTAGTCAATGGCAGTGGCATTGATTTACACCTAGCAAAGCTTAATTTTCGCTCACTTGAAGACAAAAATGCTTACGATTATCTCTTTATTTCCGAATTAATTCCCCGTACAAATACTGGAATTGTCAAAAGCTCCTGGTTGAATCGTTATGCTCACGTCAGCGCTGGTGGTTGGTGGTGTTCGGGGGTTGATGTGCTGAACAATTGGCACATGATGGAGTGGGGATGTTTCAAGCCTAATCAGCCTCGTATAAATCAAAAGGGCAAGTCTATTAAGTACGAACATCCTCCTTGTACTCCGACGCGAATATTTTGTCTGCGGGTACCGTTACAGGTGTGGGAGCAAGTAGCCCAGAGGTATAACGTTAAGCTACCTGAAAATATAAAAGTTAATCATGATGGTGCTCCTATCGGTTTCTGGAAGTGGGTGATGGAACACAACATCCCCGTAATCATTTGCGAAGGTGTTAAGAAGGCTGCCACGCTGTTAACTGAAGGATATGCAGCGATTGGAGTGCCTGGAATCACCAGCGGTTATCGGGTTGTTAAAGATAAATTTGGTAAAGTTGTTCGTCGTCAGTTGATTGGGGATTTAGCGGCTTTTTGTATTACTAAACGTACTATTTATATTTGCTTTGATTTTGAAACCGAACTTAAGAAAACCAACGCTGTAAATAATGCTATATCTCAACTTGGTTTATTATTTCAAGAAAAAAAATGTCCGGTTCAAGTAATTGAGCTTCCGGGGATGGAGAAGGGTGTTGATGAGTTTATTGTGGCAAAAGGTGCAGCGGCTTTTGACAAAATTTATCGTCAAAGTCTGGATTTAGAAATTTATCTGGCTCATATTAAACCCCATACTAATTTAACTATTCCACCAGCACTTACTGTCAACCGTCGTTATTTAGGTGAAATACCTTTTCCCACTTCGGGATTAGTAGGTGTGAAGTCAGCAAAGGGAACTGGAAAAACTACTTCATTGCAAGAAGTTGTCAAACAAGCATTAAGAACAAAAAAACCCGTTTTATTAATTACTCATAGAATCCAGTTAGGAAAATTTTTGTGCGAAAAAGTCGGGATTAAATGGGGTGTGGGTTATCAGGAATGGGGAATTCAAAGTTGTAAAAATATTGGTAGTGGGAGCATCTTGCTCCCTAATATTTCAGCAAATGAGCAAGATGCTCGTATTACTGTTAAACCAAGCGAGCAAGATGCTCGCACTACAGGATTATGTATTGATTCAATTTGGAAGCTTAATCCTTCTGACTGGGAAGGAGCAATAATTATTTTAGATGAAGTCGAACAATCTTTATGGCATCTTCTACACAGCACTACTTGTAAAGATAAACGAGTTAAGATATTAAAATTATTTCAGCAGCTAATTTCTACAGTTTTGACGACTGGAGGATTAGTTATTGCTCAAGATGCTGATTTATCAGATGTTTCTTTAGAATATCTCCAAAAATTAGCGGGAATACAGTTAACACCTTGGGTTGTTATTAATCAGTGGAAACCGGAAAAAGCTTGGGATATAACTTTCTATGATTCTCCCAATCCAACACCGTTAATTCAACAGTTAGAATTAGATTTACTCGCTGGAAGAAAGTGTTATATTACTACCGATAGTCGTTCCGGGCGTTACAGTAGTGAAACAATCGAGCGTTATTTAAGAGAACGTTTGCAGTTATTACGACATTTGTATCCCAAAACTTTAATAGTTAGCAGTCATACTACTAACACACCAGGACATGAAGCGGTTGATTTTGTAGCATCTATTAATCAAAAAATTCCCGAATACGATGCAGTTTTTGTAACTCCCAGTTTAGGTACGGGAATAAGCATTGACGTGCAGCATTTTGACCGAGTTTACGGAATTTTTCAAGGAGTAATTCCAGATTCCGAAGCCAGACAAGCCTTAGCAAGGGTACGCGATGATGTACCGCGTGTAGTGTGGTGTGCGAAGCGAGGAGTTGGTTTAATTGGTAGCGGTAGTAAAAACTATCGATCGCTGTCTTTTTGGTATCAAGAAAATCAAAAAGAAAACCTGGCTTTGTTAAGTCCAATGCATAAAATAGACGTTGATTTACCCTTAGTTTATGACCCCATTCATTTACGAACTTGGGCAAAATTATCGGCAAGAGTAAATGCTTCAATTAACTTTTATCGTCAATCGATGAAAGAAGGTTTAACGGCTGAAGGACATAATTTGTGGGTGCGTACCAACGATATTCAGAAGAATATTATTCGAGATTTGCGCTATGCATTTTTAGCCACAGATAAAGAGGATTTAGCAAATCGAAGAAGATTGATTTTAGAAATTGTTAAAGTAAAAAGAGATTGGGAGCAAAGCCAGAGGAAATCTCAAGAAATCAATCATAAAATCAAGAAAATTAAACAGCAAAATCAATTAGCGTTAGCTGCTGCTGTAACTAATGCTCCAGATATAGATTATATAGAATACGAACAGCTATTAAAGAAACATTCTTTGACAGATAAAGAACGTCACAAAATCAATAAATACTTTCTCAGAAAAAGATACGGCGTAGAAATTAATCCTCAGTTGAAATTACAGGATGATAGAGGATATTACTATCAATTGCGAACCCACTATTACTTAACTCATTCCAGCGATTACTTTCATATAAGAGATAAACAAGAATGGAATCAACAGTTATCCTGCGGTGAAGGAAAGGTTTTTCTCCCAGACTTAAAAATTTACACTCTGAGAATAGAAGCCTTACGAGCATTAGGTGTTTTACAACTACTCGAACCCGGTAGAACCTTCAGCGAAAATGATGCCGATTTGATATTGCTGAAAAATACCGCATTGCAGTGCAGCAGACACATTCAAAGAGCGTTAAATATTAATTTAGCAGTAGAAAACGAACAGGTTTCGACAATCAAAATTATTCGACGACTACTTAATTTATTAGGTTTGAAATTGAAACGAGTGAATAACGTATATCGTATGGATAGAGAAACGCTTAATGATGGAAGAGACAAGATATTTTCTATATGGTATCAGCGAGATGAATTAATGTTGACGCATTTGAAAAATCTCGCCGATTCTCGCGTAGAAATCAAGGGTGAAGTTGTTTTAAACTGATATCTTGCACCATTTTCAATAAACTTCGTAAACCGCCTTGGAATAAATTCCCAGGCTCAAAAATGAAGTCTGATAAATCAGACTGGGCATGGTTTTTAGTGCGTTTTAACGTACTTTGTATATTAGCCTTGAAATTGATTTCAAGGCGGGTGCTGAAGTTTAACAAGAATTGGCGAGATGTGAATTTTAACGTACTTATACTTATGCATATGCAACCCTGAAATTAACAAGACAAAAATTTGGGCTTAACAAGAACGACACAAAATCTGAAATGTTATAAAAATCTTTAATCATATTAAATCAGCGTATCCCGAATAATAAAAAAACTATATAATTATTGCTAGCTAACACAGCCTAAATTTTATTAAACTAAAAACCCGATTTCCGGGAAACTACTGTCTAAACGTCCGTCAAACATATATAAATCGAACGAGATTAATTATAAGTAGTATGAAATTCCGCCTTTACAATCCTTCAATGTTATCCCAGATAAAAGTACGCCATTGGTGGCTCGGAGTACTGTTGTGGATGTTTTTAATTGTCCCAGCACAAGCATCGGTAATTATGCGCGTGGCAATTAAACGGGATGTGAAGCAAGTTAAAGTAGGCAGCTCTACAACTGCGGTGATCAAAGATGGTACCGGAAACTCTTTAGGAGAATTACCAGCCAGAGAAGCTTACTACGCTCAAGCAGTTTCCGGTGGAGTCGCTCTAAATAAGTGGAAATCTCCTTTATTCTGGATTGAACCTAAAGGTAAAGGATTTGTTTACATTGGCGATAAGTGGTATCGGGGTAGAACCTTAGTTATCCCTACGGAAAAAGGGCTAACCGCAGTTAACTGGGTTGATTTAGAAGAATATCTCTACAGCGTTTTAGGTGGCGAAATGGATGCAAGATGGCATCCCGAAGCCCTCAAAGCTCAAGCCATAGCTGCTCGTAGTTATGCCCTTTACAGAAGACAGAAACAGCAATCTAATCCTTTATATGATGTTGGAGCAACCCCCGATAAATGGCAGATTT
>JBARZF010000982.1:0-3524 GCA_049649675.1 Rivularia sp. (in: cyanobacteria)
TCATCGTTCATTACCCCGAATTTAACGAAGGTTGCTAAATCTTTCCAAGCATAAATATACTGCTCGCGGTCATCGCGGTACAGTTGTTTGAGCCTGTCACCAACTTTTTTAGCAATGTAATCGCCGATTCTTTTTACTGTGCGATCGCCTTGCAATGCACTACGGGATACGTTCAGGGGAATATCAGTACTATCAATCACACCGCGCATTGGCAACAAGAATTGAGGAATGATTTCTTCGCAGTTGTCGCTAACAAATACTTGGTTACAAAATAGTTTGGTTTGTCCTTTGCTAACGTCAACATCGGGTTTGAGTTTGGGGAAGTAAAGAATACCGTTGATGATGAAGGGATAATCGGTATTCAAATGTACCCATAACAAAGGTTCTTCCTCAAAAGGATACAGGTAGCGGTAAAACTCCATGTAATCTTCTTTAGTCAAATTACTGGCAGATTCACGCCACGGTGCTTTTTGTCGATTTAATACCTCACCATCAAGTTTGATGGGTACTGGCATAAAGTCGCAGTAAGTCTTGACAAGATTCTGGACTCGTGCTTCTTCAACAAATTCTTCTTCCTCTTCCATGAGGTGAAGAGTAATAGTAGTACCGCGAGTTGTGCGGGATGATTCTTCTAAAGTGAATTTTGGCGAACCATCGCAACTCCAGAGAACTGGCTCCGCTCCTTCTTTGTAAGATAAAGTATCGATTTCAACGTGCTTGGCTACCATGAAGGAAGAGTAAAAACCGAGTCCAAAATGACCGATAATAGGACGATCCGATTCACCTTGGTATTTTTGAACGAATTCTTCAGCGCTAGAAAAAGCAACTTGGTTGATATATTTCTTAACTTCATCAACCGTCATACCGATGCCATTATCGGTAATCGAAAGAGTTTTCTTATCTTTATCTACAGCAAGTATAATTTCTGGTTCGCCAGTTTCGCCGGAGAATTCCCCAGAGCGAGCTACCATTTGCAGCTTTTGGATAGCATCAACGGCGTTTGATACAAGTTCCCGTAAAAAGATTTGATGATCTGAGTAAAGAGACTTTTTGATAATCGGGAAAATATTCTCAGTATGGATACTGATCGTACCTTGTTCTAACATAATTTAATCGCAGTAAATACAAATATTCTAATGATTATTGGGGTAATAAAACCCTAATACCCCACTTTACCGGAAAGGTAAGCGGGGTTATTATCAATCTGGATTTTAAATGCTGGACGAATAAATTGCACTTAGTTTACTGGATTGTTTGCCCTATAAAGGTGATTCGGATTTCCCTACCGCACCTTGTGTAGAGACGCGATATATCGCGTCTCTACATTTTTGAAACAAACGGGGAAATAAAATTTTCAAAACAGCAATTATCATTACTTGTTTATTTCTCACCAGAGCAGGATTATTTTTAATGCAATTCCACCAAAAATAAACCGCAGTGAGGGTTTGACGTTGTTTGGGAGGCGCTTCAATAGCTTTAAAAGTCAGATATTGATAAAGGTGTGAAAGACTTTGTTTTTTCAAATGCTGTAATTTCTCAGCTTTGGGATAACTAAAACCACGTTCAATTACTTTTAAAGATGCAATTTCTTGTCTTTTGAGATTAGTAGACATCGAGGTGGTTGATGTTCTATATAAGATTTGCGGTTTTTCAACACATGCAAATTCGTAATTAGCTGCAAGACGCAACCACATATCTTTATCTTCTGCTGCGGGAAGTGATTCATCAAAACCACCAATCTCCAAAGCTTCTTGACGAATTAAAGGATTGGAACCATTTTCTAAAAAGTTGGTTATTAAAAGTTTGCTGAAAGCATCACCGTTAATTTTAATTCTTCTACCAGATTTGAGAAATTTACTCGACTCATCAATATAATCAGTCCAGCTATAAGCTACAGCAGCCTGTGGATTTGATTGTAAAGCTTGCCATTGCAATTCGAGTTTATCGGGAGTCCATAAATCATCGGCATCGATAAAAGAAATATATTCTCCTTTCGCACGATCAATTCCTCGATTGCGACTTGCTGATAAGCCCGCATTTGGATAAGAAAATATTTTGATCCGGGAATCGGAGATATTTTTGATGATTTCTAAAGTTGCATCTGTAGAACCGTCATTAATTATAATTATTTCTATATCTTTAAAAGTTTGATTTAAGATTGAATTGATTGTTTCTTCAATAGTTTTTTCTCCGTTAAATACGGGGATAATTACAGATATAGACATTTGATTAAAATTTGATTAAAATTTGTTGTTTATTAAATTAAGTTGTTTTTTCATACCCTAAAAAAGTACTGGTATTTGATAAGCGAGGAAGTTTTTTAAAAAGCACGTTTGCCCAGTTGGGGGGTAAAACAACCATTGCGATCAACTTTAAAGTGGCTTTGAAAATTATCGGTTTAAATAAAAGATTTATATCGGTTTTAATCGCAGTAAATAAAAATCTCGCCGCAACTCCACTTTGCTGTTTTCCTGGTGGTGTTGTCAGAACTTTGTAGCAAAGATATTTGTAAAGGTTTCCAATTGCTATAGGCTTAAGATGTTGTAATAATTTTGCTTTTTCGCGAGCAAAACCACGTTGAATAACTTCTAAATTTGATTTTTCCAGTCCCAATACGTTCGATGACATGGAAACTTGTTGAATTCGATATAATATTTGTGCTTTTGGGATGCAAATAAAATCAGTTATAGCTGATAATTTTAACCACATATCGGTATCTTGAGCGTTAGTTAATGATTCATCAAAACCACCAACTTCAATTAAGAATTCTCTACGAATCATCACGTTAGAACCGTTACCGATAAAATCGTCTAATAAGAATTTAGAATAAACATCTCCGTTCCAATTAACATGAGAAGTCTTACGGAGAAACTTATTATTTTCATCTATACAATTTGTCCAACTGTAGGCAACACCTGCTTGAGGATTTGATTCCAAAGCTGTATATTGTGCTATTAATTTATCAGAAGTCCATAAATCATCTGCGTCTAAAAAAGTAATATAATCGCCAGTAGCGTGTTTTAGTCCGCGATTTCTATTAACGGCTACATTGGCTTTAGGATAATCAAAAACTTTGATTCTCTCGTCTTTTATTTGAGAAATTACTGAAAAGGTATTATCTGTAGAATCTGCATTGATAATAATTAATTCAAAGTTCGTAAAAGTTTGATTTAAAACTGATTCACTTGTTTGTTTAATTGTTTTTTCTGCATTATATGCTGGTATAATTACAGATATAAGATTGTTTAACATATCAATTATAAAAATGATAATAATTGATATGCTAATCCTAGGTTTATAACAATAGCCTCAGTATAATCTCGTGAAATTAGAGATTCGCATTCGCCATAAATAAAAAGGACTAATTAAAGTCGCTAGCAAACGTTGCATTTCGCAAGCCGCAGCAACATCTTTCTTTAATACTTTTCTGTAGCGAATAAAATGCAAAACTGTTTTACGAAAATCATTAACTAAATAAGCACAAAAAGCAAAAGGTCTTTGCCACCAATCAAGCATTAACATTC
>JBARZF010000983.1:0-2668 GCA_049649675.1 Rivularia sp. (in: cyanobacteria)
ACACTAATAATAAAATAAGTATTTCTTCCTATCGATATTATGGCGGAACATTTTCCTTGGCTAACCGCGATAGTCTTATTTCCACTTGTAGCTGCTGCATTCATTCCGTTGATACCTAGTAAAAGCGGTAATCGCGTGAGATGGTATGCCACCGGGGTGGGGATGGCAGACTTCATATTAATGTGCTTTGCCTTTTGGCGGAATTACGATGCAAGCAGTGCAAGTTTTCAACTAGCTGAAAGTTATGCTTGGGTGCCTCAGTTGGGTTTTAACTGGGCTGTTTCCGTCGATGGTTTGTCTGTACCTTTGGTATTATTAGCGGGTTTTGTCACCACGCTGGCAATGTTTTCAGCTTGGCAAGTCGATCGCCGATCGCATTTATTCTACTTTTTGATGTTGGTGCTGTATTCGGCACAGATTGGGGTGTTTGTCGCTCAAGATTTAATGTTGTTCTTTATTATGTGGGAAGTTGAATTAGTTCCCGTATATTTACTGATTAACATTTGGGGTGGTAAAAATCGACGTTATGCAGCAACCAAGTTCATACTCTACACCGCAGCCGCTTCCATATTTATTTTAGTTGCCGCGATCGCAATGGCTTTGTATGGTGGCGAAAATGTAACTTTTGATATGGCGGTTTTGGCAACGAAGGATTATTCGTTAGGTTTTGAGTTGTTACTGTATGCGGGATTATTGATTGCATTCGGTGTGAAGTTAGCAATCTTTCCCTTACATACATGGCTGCCAGATGCTCACGGTGAAGCTTCGGCTCCCGTATCGATGATTTTGGCAGGTGTGTTATTGAAAATGGGCGGTTATGGATTAATTCGCCTTAATTTAGAGTTACTTACCGAAGCACACATTTACTTTGCACCAGTTTTAGCAACTCTGGGAGTAATTAATATAATTTACGGTGCCCTAAATTCCTTTGCTCAAACTCATATGAAGCGACGTTTGGCTTACTCGTCAGTTTCTCACATGGGATTTGTGCTGTTGGGAATTGCTTCCTTTACCGACTTGGGAATCAACGGTGCAATGTTGCAGATGATTTCCCACGGTTTAATTGCATCGGTATTATTCTTCTTGGCTGGGGTAACTTACGATAGAACCCATACCATGAAAATGGATGAAATGGGTGGAATTGGACAAGTGATGCCTAAAGTATTCGCTTTATGTACGATGGCAGCAATGGCTTCCCTCGCGCTTCCCGGAATGAGTGGATTTATCAGCGAGCTTTCGGTATTGGTTGGTGTAACTACCAGCGATATTTACAGTTCAACTTTCTGTACGGTAACGGTTTTCCTCGCTTCAGTAGGGATTATTTTGACACCGATTTATCTACTCGACTTGTTGAAACAGGTATTTTATGGAGAAGGTAAAGTTGTCTGCGACATTGGTAATGCGAAATTTGAGAATTTAGAAGCAGAAGGTACGGCTTGTTTCGGTACCGATTGCGTTTTACCAGGTGAATCGGTTTATAGGGATGCCAGCGCTCGTGAAGTATTTATTGCAGCTTGTTTCTTAGTGTTGATTATTGGGATTGGGTTTTATCCCAAAGCTGTAATGCAGATATATGATGTCAAGACAGTAGCAGTGAATGCTCATGTCAGGGAATCTTATACGCAAATTGCACAAAGTAATCCCGGTGTTTATGCAAGAGGAAATGTGACACCTGAAATTGCCAAAGCCGAAGTTGCTCCGGTTTTAGGAACTGTGAAATAAAGATTCGGGAAAATTGAATAACTAATAGACATCTCCGGAAATGAAAAAACCTCTCTCCAAACCTCTCTCCTACTAGGAGAGAGGCTTAATTTTCCCCCTTCCCTCGCAGGGAAGGGGGGTAGGGGGGTTAGGTTTCCGCGTAAATTTGGAACCATATAAATGTTTTCCGGAGATGTCTAATGTAGAGACGTTGCAGTGCAACGTCTTTATTCATGTTTATTTACGTCTAATGTGAGTTACTTCCTTCCCGGCAGAAGATTACCGATTAAAAAAACCGCAGAGAGCGCAGAGAGCGCAGAGAAAGAGTAAGAGAGAGGAAGTATAAATAATTCCGATACAAACCAAAAGGATATGAATTATTTCTCCTGGTAGTATTTAACTCATATTGACCTTAAATGCCTCGGAGAAGCGATCGAGAAATATATGGGTGTAAATCTACAAACCGTTAGTTCAATCAAGTCTAATATATGGAAGCTGTACATATTAAAAGGATTAGAGTTTGCCTGGTTTCCAATTCCTGTGATTATTATTTTTTATGAAAATAGTGGTTTATCGTTTGAACAATCCCTACTTTTAAAGACGATTTTATCACTATCAATATTTATATTTGAAATCCCTTCCGGTTACTTTGCAGATATTTTTGGTAGAAAAGCTTGCTTAGTTTCAGGAGGATTCGTTTGGAC
Organism: Rivularia sp. (in: cyanobacteria); assembly: GCA_049649675.1. Taxonomy (GTDB): domain Bacteria; phylum Cyanobacteriota; class Cyanobacteriia; order Cyanobacteriales; family Nostocaceae; genus Rivularia. The sequence goes on from JBARZF010000983.1 coordinate 2,406, forward strand.
ATTAGGATTATTGTTTTACTGCTTTCAAACTGGTTTTACAGCATTTGCGATCGCAGAAATTTTATCGGGTTTGGCTATGAGTCTTATATCTGGTGCAAATACAGCTTTGGGATTCGATAGTTTAGTAAAAATGAACCAAGAGCAAAAATACCGTCATGTAGAAGGAAGACTCGGAGCTATTGCCGGAGTTGCAGAAGCAATTTGTGGTTTGGTAGGGGGTTTAGTAGCTGCTCGCAATTTGGTTTATCCTTTTTACTTACAAA
>JBARZF010000984.1:0-6057 GCA_049649675.1 Rivularia sp. (in: cyanobacteria)
TTAAACATAAATTTATTTAAAATATAGTTGGAAGGGACAATGGAGGAAAAAAGGTTAAATGTGCTACTTGTTGAAGATGATGAAGTAGATGTTATGAACGTCAAAAGAGCGTTTAAAAAAAATAATATTCAAAATCCACTCTATGTTGCTTTGGATGGATTGGAAGCCTTAACAATGTTACGAGGCAAAAATGGCAGTTCTCCACAAATTCCTAAAAAGCGGAGAATCATTTTACTAGATTTGAATATGCCTAGAATGGGAGGATTAGAATTTCTTCAGGAGTTGAGAGCAGACTCTAATCTAAAGCCAATACCAGTAATTATACTTACCACTTCCGATGAAGATAAAGATAGAATCGAAGCTTATAATTTAAATGTGGCAGGATATTTATTAAAACCAGTCAAATTCTCTCAATTCGCCGAAGCAATGGCTACTTTAAATAAGTATTGGTCTTTATGCGAAATACCTTGAATAGCATATGAATCGCATAATTTAACCACAGATAATACTATATAAGCAAACACATAAAATATATATAATGTGTTTATTATGATTGTAATTCGGACACAAACTATCTATTTGTGACCTAAAATGGTAGAATTATATTTATAATTTATTGTAATATTCTGATTGTATTAGCTTAAATACTTTCTTTCCTTCTTGAAGTAAGCAAAGAATAATTAACCTGATAGAAAGCGAGTTACGAGCCAATTCATCCACTTAGAGTGTCAGCCTAGCTGCTGGAGAAAAGTCTCGTCTGTGCTGAAAGTAGATATATAAATCGATTATGCACGGAGCAGACTATGCGAATGGAACTTCATGAATCTGGCAAGCAGCAGCGTACTTCCGAACTTCCTCTTATCTTAGCAGTTGAGGACAACGAAGATAATTTATTGATAATTAATTACGTGGTTGACTCTTTAAACTGTAGATTTATTGGCGAACCGGATGGTAAAAGAACTTTGCGAATTGCACGAGAATCCCAGCCTAATTTAATCTTACTAGATATCATGTTGCCAGAGACTAACGGTATAGACTTGTTTCATTGTTTGAAGCAAGATAGCTCCACAAGCCATATACCTGTTATTGCAGTGACGGCGTTAGCAAGGGCTGAAGAGAAAAAGCATATATTAGAAGCCGGTTTTGATGCTTATATCAGTAAGCCTTATATGCTTGAAGAAATAGAAGAATTGATTTGTAGCTATCTTAATTTGAAACAGAATCCTCAATAAGTTGTGTTTTTTTAGTAGAAGCCAACTTATACTTATCGGCAAATAAAGCAATAATACTGACGTAGTTTGTATCAAGATGAGTTGCAAAAAGAATATTGCTTACTTGAGAATTTGTAACTTCCTCAATTATTTCTTTTAACTCGGGTTGCAAAATTTTTTCGATACTACTTCTTGCCTTCTCAACTATTTCCCTATATCCTGCTGCCATTAAAAGTATCTCAGGTTTTGTAATAGCATTTTCGATAACAATAGTTAATTTGTTATCTAAAAAACGACAGTAAACGTCTTCAGGTTGATGTCCTAACCTATTTATAAATAAAGACAGGATGCGTTCAACCAAAATTTCTTCTAAATTGTCAGAATGTGAATGAGAATACATAACGAATACCTATTAACAACAGCCGGAACTTATTAGTTTTATTTGAAAAAGAAAAATTAGCCGATCGATTAGTTAATTATTTTAATAGTTAGTAGAAAGTTTTAATTGTATTTAATTCTCTTCCTACCAAATGATAAGTATTAAAATTATTCTATTGTAGAATTATGGTCACTTTTTCCATTCGATGCTTTTGGTTTAGCTTTAGGAATAGCATCTGGATTACGAACTTCTGGAGTATTTGATAAGACAACAACAATACCGCTTCTACCAGTTTTTAAAGTCGCATCACCCATCAAATCTACTACTTTAACTTCTAAAATTTCCTCAATTAACGCTTTAAGTTTGGGTTCTATGGCATCATCCAAGCCAGAGCGTACTTGTTCAGCTAATTCCTCTTGTCCTTGATTTACTAGTAATTGCTCTGCTGGAGTAATGGAATTTTCCATAACAATCGCCAAAGAATCATCGAATAGTTGACAAGTAACTTTCGTTGGTCTGTGTCCTAACTGATTGGAATACAAACCTTGAATGCGTTGCGAAAGTTCTCTTTCTCTTTGTCCGCGAGTTGGAATGGATGTTTTCATAATGTTCTCCAGCTAAGTGTTGACCGCAATCGATAAGTCGTCATTAAGACTTAGTACAGAAAATGCATTCATGCTATCTGCAATTTTATTTCTCGGTAAAGCAAACCGTCAGGTAAGCTAAACATCTCGAAATAAATTGAGTTATCAAAAGCAGTGATATTTGATTTGCTTGCAGCCCGTATCTAAGAATCACTTAATAGAATACAGCTAGGAGAACTTGAAAACAGCATTCGAGTGACAGATATTAAGAAAAAATTGAATAACCCTTTAGATGTAAATTTGTGTGAATAAATAAAAATCCCCTATGCTTATTGAATGACTAAGATAGCGCAAGGTGCATGATGTAGTACCGTATTGCTGACGCTGCCTAACAAAGCTTCCGCAATCCCGTTGTGTCCCTTACGGCCCAAGACGATCAAATCTACGTTCAAATCTTGAGCAATTTGGCAAATTTGAGAGCCAATATTTTCCGTACCTTCATAACATTTAGATTCAACCCGAACACCTTGTGAGGAAGCTTGTTTTTCATACAGTGCTAAATGTTTTTCAACTTGTTGATGCTTAGTTATATTAGCATCTTCAATTAAGTCTATGTTGACCATTGCTGGAGACATACTACTTGCTCCGGGGATTCCAGATAAACCCATACCGCTATCCATCCCTGTTTGAGACATCATTGCCATTTCCGTTAGGTCAGATAGACAATGAATTAAGCTTATTTGCGCTCCTATATTTTTAGCTAAAGTTAATGCTTCAGAAAACACGAATTCATCTCTGGGTGAAAGTTCCAAAGCTACGAGAATTTTGTTGAAAGTCATTAGATTTTAGATTTTAGATTTACAAATTTTGAGAACTATAGATTTATATAAGCACAACTTTTTTAATTCACTTGTAATATAGACATAGAAATAAAATAAGACAACCATCGAAATAAATAAGCAAACAATCGATCGTTCATTCTAAAGATAGAATTTAATATCTATCCGATTGATTGTTTGTTAATAAAAAATATAACTAATAGATTAACTAAAATGATTCGTTAGACAGAATTGATATAGCGCTTTGGCTCTTAAAATATAATTTCTATAGAATTTTGATTGTTAAACAGACTTTCTTAGAAATAATATGACATCTGAATATAAAAGAGCAGTTGGCGTTTTTACCACTCGTAAAGATGCAGAAAGCGCATTAGAGGATTTAAGAGATTCCAACTTTGCAATGGATAAAGTTTCTGTCATTGCACGAAAACCCGAAGAAAGCGAAGACGTTGCAGGTGTTGAGGTTAAAGAAAACGTAGGTAATAAAGCTGACGAAGGAGCCACCACTGGAGCGTTAACAGTGAGCAGTGAGCAGTGAGCAGTAAATAATTAAGGCTTTACCCATTACCCATTACCTTTTACTTTCTTCCCAACTTCAGTAAAAAGAATCAAAACTGGGATGATTTCTAATCTTCCCATCCACATAAATATAATCAAAACTAGCTTTCCCAACCAAGGTAATTCGGGAGTGGTGATACCAACTGATAAACCTACACTTCCTAAAGCCGAAGCAGCTTCAAATAAAACATCGCTCAAACTATAGTCTGGTAAATTTAGCTGTAATAAAACAAATACGCCAATAATCAATATTACTATCCACAGAAAGCCTAAAATTGCTGCTGCTTCTATCCGACGAGAAGCTTCTGTTTCATTAACAAATTCACCGTCAAGTTTGTAGTGCATTGACTCATGAGATTTCAACGAAATTCTACGGAGTCTCCAAACTGCTCCTTTACACAAAAATACCAATCTATTTAACTTAAATCCACCAACGGTAGAACCAGCAGTACCACCGATAATCATTGCTAAAGTTAGTAATAGTTTAGCGCGATCGCTCCAATCATATAAATTAGTAGTATTAAACCCGCAAGTACCGAAAGCAGAAGCCCAATGAAAAACTGTATCTAACCACAAGGGTGAGCCAAAAGAACTGTAATTTATTAATCCTAAAAGTCCAATTCCGCTAGCTAATAAAAGCCATAAAGCTTGATGTTGATTATCGCTCCATAATGCCGATAAACGTCCTTTAGTTAACAATTTATAGTGAACCGGAAAGCTAACAGCCCCGATAATCATAGTTGGAATAACAGCCATTTGAATTATCGCAGAATAAGAGCCAATACTATCATCGCGAACGCTAAATCCTCCAGTAGACATTCCTGCCATACCGTGATTTAAAGCTTCCCACCAAGGCATTCCCGCAATTCTAAATATAAAAATGCTACCGATTGTATATATTAAATAAATCCACCAGATTCTTCTTGCTGTCGCTTGTACGTTAGAAGCTATTCTTTTCTCTCTTCCTTCACTAGAATAAAGTTGATAAGCATCAGTAGTAGGTTCCAAAAGCGATATCACTAAAACAATCACACCTACACCACCAATCCATTCCATAAAACTTCGCCACCACTGCAAACTATGGGGTAATTGACTAGCACGAACTGCAACTGATAAACCAGTGCTAGTAAATCCAGAAAAAGCTTCAAATAAAGCATTCCAAGGGTTTTGAAAATTAAGGATAGTTTGAGGCGTTTCCGCAGAAGCTGCTAAATTAGAGGCTATCATTAATAACGGAATTGCCCCAATAATCGGTATAATTAACCAACACAAAGCAACAGTTATCATAGCGTGGCGAATTTTACTTTCTTCAGCACCAGGAGAAAATAAACGAAATAGCAATTGTCCTATTATTAAAGGTGCAATTCCGCAGATTATGAAAGGTAAAATTGCGTAATATTCACCCCACAGCAGAGAAATAGGTACCGATAAAAAAGCCATTATTCCCGGTACATGAAGAAATAAACCGATATCGCGAAGAATGGTTTTAGTATAAGAATTCATTTTTATCAGTTAACAGTGAGCAGTTAGCAGTTAGCAGTTATCAGTTAACAGTGAGCAGTGAGCAGTTATCAGTGAGCAGTTATCAGTGAGCAGCGAGCAGTTAATGTATAAATTTATATGATGATTTTAAGCTGAATTCTTTTTTACTGAAACCAATCGAAGATAAAAATGTGAATTTTTTAATCTACCTAAAGACTTAGAATTGAAAGTTAGAAATTAGCAGTTAGGAGTTAGGAATCACAATTTTTAACTGCTCACTGATAACTGCTCACTGCTCACTGTTCCCTATTATTAATTGACAAAAAAAAAGGAAAAGGCAATATTTCACCTTTTCCCAAATTTATTTTCCGGGTAATTTACGTAATAAATTACGATTAGCAAACAGTTTATACTTTATACTTTATCTTTCATTGGATCTGCGATGTAGCGGAAGTTTTCATCGGAATTCCAAGGGCCGCGCTCATCTTTTGCACCGTCAGTAGACAAGTTGTAGTAAAGGTCTACGGTAGAATCGGGTTGGATATTACCGAAGAATGGTTCGGTCAATTTACCCATAGAATCCAAGGCTTTCATAAACATCTTGGTGTGGGAGATTTCCCGAGTTAACAAGTGTACTAAAGTTTGTTTGGTACCTTGATCTGGTGCTAGCTCAATCAATGATTCATAAGTAGTACGCGCACCTGCTTCTGCTGCGATATTTGCACGTAAATCGCGCACCATGCTACCACCTTCATTCAAGTAGGTTGCAGTCCAAGCAGAACCTTGAGAATCTAAGAAATGAGGCCCTTTACCGCGTACTGCAAACAAAGTACTCTTGAATGCATCGGTTTGGTCTACATTATCAGTATGCATTTCAATCAGCTTACCAATCATTTCCAAGTGGCTAAACTCTTCGGTAGCGATATCTTGCAGCATATCTTTGATACCTGCATCTTCGGTGTGGAAAGACTGCACCCAGTATTGTAAAGCGGCGGAAAGTTCTC